>NZ_JBHUWH010000207.1:0-12985 GCF_042670125.1 Kitasatospora sp. NPDC057198
CCCCGCACCGGGATCCGGCCCGGCGGCGGGGTCCGGTCCGGCGGCGGGAGCTCAGCCCTGCGCCGGGGTCGTCGGGGCTGCCGGGGTCGTCGGGGTCGTCGGGGCCGCCGGGGCTGCCGTCGGGCGGTGCTCGGCGGCCAGGGCGAGGACCCGGTCGACCGGCCAGTGGTCGGCCGCGTGGGTGCCGTAGTGCGCGGCGACGACCCGGCCGTCCGCGGTCAGCAGGAAGTCGGCGGGCAGCCCCAGCCGGCCGCCGAGCGGGCGGGACGCGGGCGGGCGCTCACGGCCGCGCAGGACGAGCGGAACGCTGCGGGCCAGCCCGCGGACGACGGACGGCCAGGCCCGCGGGTCGAGCAGGGCCCGGGCGCCGCGCTCGACCCCGTACGCCCGGTACAGCCGCTGCTCCGGGTCGGCCAGCAGCGGGAACGGCAACCCGTCGGCGTACGGGCGCAGTTCGTCGGCGGGGGAGTGGAAGGCGACCACCTCCCGCACCCCGGCGGCGCGCAGCTCCGGGTGGCGGACGGCGAAGCCGCGCAGGTGCAGGTTGCAGATCGGGCAGCCCGCGAAGCGGCGGAACTGCAGGTGCGTCAGGCCGTCCGCGGGCACCGGCGGCAGGGGCCGTCCGGCGGCGTCGTCGGCGGGGAGGGCGGGGGCGGTGGTGCCGGCCCGGAGTCGGGACACGGTGGCTCCTCGGATGGTGCCTCGGTGGACGCCCCGGCGGGCGCCCCGTAGGTGTATGCCGTACGCAAAAACTGTAGGCGTATGGCGTACGCTGTCAACCCATGCCCCGCCCACGCTCCCTGACCACCCGCCAGATCGCCGCCGCCGCGCTCACCGTGATCGACCGCGACGGCCTGCCCGCGCTGTCCATGCGCACCGTCGCCGCCGAACTCGACCGCCGCACCATGGCCCTCTACCGCTACGTCGAGGACCGCGAGGAACTCGAGTGCCTGGTCGTCGACCTCGCCCTCGGCCCCGCCCTCGACCGTGCCACCGCCACCGGCCCCGTCGGACCGCCCGCGCCGCGGGACCGGCTGCTCGCGCTGCTGGAATCCATGCGCGAAGCCGTCGGCGCCCACCCCGGCGTCCTGCCGCTGGCCGTCCGGCACCACGGCGGCTGCCTGCCCGTACTGCGCTGGCGCGAACGCCTGCTGGAAGCCCTCGCCGAAGCCGGACTCGACGGACCGCGCCGGGCCGCCGCCCTGCACGCGCTGGTGTCGTACGTGACCGGGGCGCTCGAACTCGAACACCGGGCACCCGCCGCCACCACCGACCCCGTCGGCCCGGCCGTCCCCGAGACCTTCCCGCTCCTCGCCGCCGCCCTGGCCACCCGCGCCGCCACCGACCCCGCCCGCGCCTTCGCCGACGGCGCCCGCACCGTCCTCGACGGCCTGGGCCTCGGCTGAGCCGCACCCGGGCCCGGGAAGGGGGTCGGGGCCCCGGCCGAGCCGGGGGCAGGGCCGGCCGGGGGTCGGGGCCTCGGCTGAGCCTAGGGGGCGGGCGCGGTCAGGGAGTCCCAGCCGTGTTCGAGCAGGTCGAAGGCGCGGGCCAGTGCGCCACGGACGTCCTGGTGGGAGCGGGCGGCGTGCGGGGCCTCCAGGGCGAAGTGGGCCAGGGCGGTGCAGAGCGGGTCGCCGGCGGGGCGGCCGCTCTGCTCGGCGATCACGGCGGCGAGGGCGGCGGTGTGGCGCAGCCACATGGCCTGGTGGTAGTCGCGCAGGGCGGGAGTGGAGTCCACCAGGGCGGTGAAGGCCGCGAAGCGGGGGTCGCCGTCGGCGGCGTTCCGGCGGTGGTGCAGTGCGTGCTCGCGCAGGGCGGCCGGGATCGACCGGCCCGGGGGCCGCTCGCGGACGGCGGCGAGCAGGTCGGCCTCCAGGTCCGGCTCCTCGTCGAAGACCAGGGCCTCCTTGACCGGGAAGTGCTTGAACAGCGTGGTGGTGGAGACGTCGGCCGCGTCCGCGATCTCGCGGATGCCGACCTCGTCGTAGCCGCGCTCCAGGAACAGGCGCAGCGCGGCGTCGGCGATGGCCTGGCGGGTGGCGGCCTTCTTGCGCTCGCGGCGCCCCGGCGGGGTCGGCGGGGGCGGCGGGGGCGGGGGGTTCGACGGCGGCGGTGGCGGCGGGGGCGGGGGTGGCGTCTGGGGCATGGCGGCAGTCTACCCCGGGGGTTGATCCGGTTCAAAAGTTGAGTCGTTGCACTTTTGTAGTCGTTGTGCTCTTCTGGAGGAGCGGCGCCGCCGCACACCGCTCGAAAGGAGCACCACCATGACCACCGCACCCGCCCCCCGCATCGCCGTCATCGGCGCCGGCCCCGGCGGCCTGACCTGCGCCCGGATCCTGCAGCGCCACGGCATCGCCGTCACCGTCCACGACCGCGACCACGGCCCCGACACCCGCGACCAGGGCGGCACGCTCGACCTGCACGAGGACAACGGCCAGCTCGCCCTGCGCGCGGCCGGACTGCTCGACGACTTCTTCCGGCTCGCCCGCCCCGAAGGGCAGGAGATGCGCCAACTCGACGCCGCCACCGGGGAGATCGGCTTCCACCACGTCCCCGAGGAGGGCGAACGCCTCAAGCCCGAGATCGACCGCGGCCGACTGCGCGATCTCCTCCTCGGCTCGCTCGAACCGGGCACCGTGCGCTGGAACCACGCCCTGCGGTCCGTCGAAGGACCCGCCGGCGGCCCCCGCCGCCTGCACTTCGCCGACGGCACCACCACCGAAGCCGACCTGGTCATCGGCGCCGACGGCGCCTGGTCCAAGGTCCGCCGCGCCCTCTCCCCGGCCGCCCCCGTCCACACCGGCTTCAGCTTCCTCGAAGCCTGGTTCCACGACGTCGACCGCCGACACCCCGAACTCGCCGCACTCGTCGGCCCCGGCAGCGCGAGCGCGGCCGACGGAGAACGCGGCCTGTTCGCCCAGCGCTGCGGCGGCGACCACATCCGGGTCTACGTCATCCAGCGCGTCCCCGCGGACTGGATCTCCGCGGCCGGTCACACCGTCCGGGACACCGACGCCCTCCGCGCCCTGCTGCTGGACCGCTACCGCGACTGGTCACCCCGGCTGCGCCGACTCCTCACCGACAACGACGGCCCCTACGTCGACCGCCCGATCCACGCCCTGCCCGTCCCGCACACCTGGCAGCACGACGGCGCCGCCACCCTGCTCGGGGACGCCGCCCACCTGATGCCCCCGCTCGGCGTCGGCGTCAACCTGGCCATGCTCGACGCCTGCGAACTCGCGCTCGCCATCGTCGAGCACGCCACCGTCGCCGAGGCCGTCCGCGCCTACGAGGCGACCATGCTGCCCCGCTCCGCCGCCATGCAGCACCGCCTCGACGGCGCCGTCGAAGGGCTGCTGTCCCTCGAGCCGCACCACGGCGGGCCCGAGCCGACCGAGCCGGCCGGACAGCCTGAGCCGACCGGACAGCCCGAGTTGGCCGGGCCTGCCGAGTTGGCCGGGCCGACCGAGCCGGCCGGGTCTGCCGAGCTGTCCGGCGCGGGGAAGCGGTAGGCGCGCAACGCGGCCGGTTCGAGGTGCGGCCGGCGGTGCCGCAGGCGGTACGGCCGAAGACGCGGCAGGCGGTACGGCAGGCGGTACGGCCGGAGGTGCGGTCGGGAGGGGCCCCGGTCAGCGCGTGCGGGTCGTCGAGTACAGGTGGCTGTCGCGGAACTCCGTCGCGGCCAGGGTGCGGCCGACGATGATCACGGCGGTGCGCAGCACGCCCGCGGCCTTCACCTGCACGGCGATGTCACCGAGCGTGCCGCGCAGCACCAACTCGTCCGGACGGCTGGCCATCGCGACCACCGCCGCCGGGCAGTCCGGCCCGTAGTGCGGCAGCAACTCCTCCACCACGCTGTCCACGTAACGGGCCGCCAGGTGCAGCACCAGCAGCGCGCCGCTCTTCCCGAGCACGGACAGCTCCTCGCCGGGCGGCATCGGCGTCGCCTGCCGGGCCACCCGGGTCAGGATCACCGTCTGCCCGACCGTCGGCACCGTCAACTCCCGCTTCAGCGCCGCCGCCGCGGCCGCGAACGCGGGCACGCCCGGCACCACCTCGTACGGGATGCCCGCCGCGTCCAGCCGGCGCATCTGCTCGGCCATCGCCGAGAACACCGACGGGTCGCCCGAGTGCAGCCGGGCCACGTCCTGACCCTCGGCGTTCGCCCGGACGATCTCGGCCATGATCTGATCCAGGTCCAGGTTCGCGGTGTCCACCAGCCGGGCGTCCGGCGGACAGTCCGCCAGCAGCTCCGGCGGCACCAGGCTGCCCGCGTACAGGCACACCCCGCAGCGGGCCAGGGTGCGCTGGCCGCGCACAGTGATCAGGTCGGCCGCACCCGGACCGGCACCGATGAAATAGACCGTCACTTCGCTCCTCCGACAACCTCGTCCGCACCGGAAACCCCGGCACCCGAACCCTCGTCCCCGCCGCCCTTGACGACGCTCCACTGGGTCACCGGCATCGCCTGCCGCCACCCCGTGAAACCACCCACCGGCACCGCGTGCGCCACGGCCAGTTTCACCAACTCGCCGCCATGGCGCCGGTACCACTGCGTCAGCAGCGCCTCCGACTCCAGCGTCACGGTGTTCGCCACCAGCCGCCCACCCGGGCCGAGCGCCGCCCAGCACGCCTCCAGCACCCCCGGCACGGTCAGCCCACCACCGACGAACACCGCGTCCGGACAGCCGAGTTCGGCTACCAGGCCGGCCAGCGCCGCCGGCGCCGCACCCCGCACCACCCGCAGCCGGGGCACCCCGAGCGCCGCCGCGTTGCGGACGATCCGCTCCGCCCGCACCGCGTCCCGCTCCACGCTGACCGCCCGGCAACTGCGGTGCGCCCGCAGCCACTCGACGCCGATCGACCCCGAGCCCCCGCCGACGTCCCACAGCAGCTCGCCCGGCGCCGGACCGAGCGCCGCCAGCGTCGCCGCCCGGACATGACGCTTGGTCAACTGGCCGTCCGACTCGAAGAGTTCGTCCCGCAGGCCGGGGACGAGCTGCGGTCGCGGGGCGTCCACCGGGACGTCCGGGTCGGGTATGCAGTCGACCGCCAGGACGTTCAGCGGATCGCCCGGCGGCAGCGACCAGTGCGCCGCCACGCCCTCGCGCACCGCCTCCGCCGGACCGCCCAACTGCTCCAACACCCTTACCCGGCTGGGCCCGTAGCCCCCGTCCGCCAGCAGCCCGGCCACCCGCGCGGGCGTCGACGCGTCCGCGCTCAGGATCAGCAGCCGGCGGCCCGGGTACAGCGCCGCGTGCAGCGACTCCAGTGGCCGGCCGACCAGCGTCACCACCTCGGTCTCCTCCACCGGCCAGCCCAGCCGGGCGCACGCCAGCGACACCGAGGACGGATGCGGCAGCACCCGCAGCGACCCCGCCGGGACGCCGCACTCCAGCAGCGTTCGGCCGATCCCGTGGAACATCGGGTCGCCACTGGCCAGCACCGCCAGCCGCCGCCCCGCGAACCGCTCCAGCAGCCCCGGCACCGACGGCCGCAACGGCGACGGCCACGGCACCCGATCCGCCGTCACCCGTTCGGGCAGCAACCCCAACTGACGCGCCCCGCCGAGCACCACCTCCGCCGCGTCCAACGCCTCCCGCGCCGCAGCCGACAGCCCCGACCAGCCGTCCGCACCCACCCCCACGACGGTGATCGCAGACACGCGCAACTCCTCACGGCTCGGGGACGGGGCAGCCGCAGCCTACCCGCAACCCGCCGCCGTACCCCCCATGAGCTGCGGAGATCCACCGTGCGACATTGGCCACACCGGGACGCGGGCGGATGCGGTGGGTGTGGTGGGTGCGGTGGACGAGGTGGGCGCGGCGGGCGCGCTGGGTGCGGCAGGCGGGTGCGGCGGGCGGGGAGTCAGTCCAGGTCGTCGGCGGCCTGCTGGAGGGCTCGGGCGGCGCGGACCAGGAAGGCGCGGAACTGCTCCTGCTCGGCCTCGGTGAACTCGTCGGCCAGGCACTGCTCGACCTCGGTGGCGCGCTCGTCGGCCAACTCCAGTGCCGCCCGGCCGCGATCGGTCAGCCGGGTCTCCAGCACGTTGCGGTGCCAGCGGTGCGGCGCCCGCTCCACCAGGCCGCGCCCGGTCAGGTGCTTGAGCAGGACGGCCATCGCCTGCGGGGTGACCTGGCAGGACCGGGCCAGCGCCGCCCCGCTGATGCCCGGACTGTCGGCGAGCACGTACAGCGCCGCGTACTGCGGCACGGTCAGCCCGGCGGGCTCCACCGCGAGCCGTTTCGCGGCCATCAACTCCTGGTCGGCGAGGTGCAGATCGATGCCGAGGCGGTCGGCGGCGGGCATTCCCATGCGGGGATGGTACAGGGCGGGCGACGACAATCAGTTTCGTTGACAGTCATCAATATATTGATGATGATGGTCGCCATTGATGTCGCCGCTGCCATCGTCATCGCCATTGCTGCCGCCGTCGCTGTCGCCATCGCTGTCGCCGATGCCGTCGTTGCGGCCCGTACTGTCGCGGGCCTCATCGATTTGTCGACCTGTCGCCCGATGGCTCTGCCGCCTTCCGGAGGACCGTGCGCCCATGACCGAACTCTCCTTCCTCACCGCCCCCGGCATGGCCGCCGGGTTCATCGCCGAAACCCGCCCGCGCGCCCACGGCGCCGGCATCGACCCGTACGAGTACGACCGGGTCACCGCGACGGTCGACTCGCTGCTCCACTGGCCCGACGCCTGCCAGGCCGCCGCCCTCGCCCACCGGAGCCGGGCCGAACGGGCCGCCGCGCGTGGCCGCCGCCGCACCGCCGGGCAGCACCACCGGCTGGCCGCCCGCTGGTTCCACCTCGCCGCCCTGATCCCGGACCCGGACCGGGAGCGCGCCGCCGCCGTCGCCGCCGAGGCCGACCGGTCGGCGGGCGACTCCCTCGCCCTGCTCGACCCCCGGGCCCGGCGGATCTCCGGCGAGGGCTACGCCGGGTGGCTGCGCCTGCCGGAGGGGGAGGCGGCGCGGAACGGGACGGGGGCGCCCCTGGTGGTGCTGGTACCCGGGATGGACTCCTCCAAGGAGGAGTTCCACCACCCGGCCGACACCCTGCTCGACCGCGGTCTGGCCGTCCTGGCCGTCGACGGCCCGGGGCAGGGCGTCCTGGCCACCGGCCCCACCCTCGGTCCGGACCACCGGCACGCGCTCGGCCGAGCCCTGGACCACGTCCTAGACCACGTCCTGGATCGGGCCCCGGACCAGGCCCCGGCCGGCGGGGCGGTCGGTGGGGTGGCCGGAGGGGCGGTCGACCCGAATCGGATCGCGGTGGTCGGGCTCAGCCTCGGCGGCCACCTCGCCGCCGACTTCGCCGCCCACGACCCGCGCGTCCGGACAGCGGCGCTGGTCAGCGGCCCGTACCGGTTGGACTGGGACGCCCTGGTCCCGTTCGTCACCGCCACCCTCACCCAGCGCTGCGGCGACGAGGCGGCCGCCCGCGCCTTCGCCGCCCGGATCGACCTGGCCGCCCTGGCCCCCCGGCTGCGCCACCTCCCCCTGCTCCTGGTCGAGGGCGGCCGGGACCGCATCCCCGGCGTCACCAACGCCGATGCCCTCACTGCCGACCTCCCGCACGCCGAACTGCTCCACGTCCCGCACGGCAACCACCTGCTCGGCAACGCCCTGTCGGACTGGCTCCCCGACACCGCCGACTGGCTCGCCGCCACCCTCGCCCTCGCCGTGGCGGAGGAGGCCGGGGACGCACTCCTTCCTCCGCGGGGGTGACCCGGGTCCTTCCTCCGGCGGACGCGTGCGGCCCGCGCCGGTTGCGATCTTTGAGGTGGTTCCGGGAGCCGTTCGGGCGCCGGAACGGGAGAGCAACCACCATGGGGGAGAAGGAAAATGACCAAGCACAAGGTGCTGTGGGGCACCGCGGTCGCGGTCGCGACGGCGCTGTCCGTGCTCGCCGTGCCGAGCGCCTCGGCCGCTCCGGCCGGTTCGGCCGCTCCGGCCGCTCCGGCTGTGCCGACCGCTTCGGCCGGTCCCGGCGCGAGCCTGCACGGCCGGGTCGGGCTCAGCCCGGAGCGCGGGACGGTGCCCGGGTTCGGCAGGCTCACGTTCACGGTCGACGCGCACGCCGACCGGTGGCGTGACGGTGCGGGGCGGGCCACGCTGCAGCACGAGTTCTTCAACCCGGACGGGAGCTGGCAGGGCACGGTACGGATCGAGGTCGACGTCGACTGCCTGGCCGTGACCGGGGACGGTACGACCGCGGCAGTCACCGGGACGGTGCGCTCACTGAACTACGCCGTGCCGCCGGGAACGCCCGAACCGCCCCGGCCGCCGAGCGGGTGGCACCCGGAGACCGCGCTCGCCTTCGCGCACGACGGCACGGGCCGGGGACGGGTCGGCTGGTCGGGCGTACCGGACTTCAACGATCCGACAGCTGCGCCGGTGACCGTGAAGTGCGCGGCGCCCGCAGCCGACTTCTACGTGATCGAGGGCGGCTACCGGCTGAGGACGTGACCGGGACGTGAACGGGACGTGACCGGAGCGGGGAAGGGCGGGGACGGCGGGGCGGGCAGAATGCGGGGGATGGAACCACGCCCGCCGTCCCCGCCATCCCTGCCGCTGCTGTACCTGGACGTCGACGGGCCGCTGATCCCGTTCGGCGGGCCGGTCGGGAGTCACCCGGAGCACCTGACCGAGCGGCGGATCCGCGACGTGCTGGGGGCGGAGGCGGCCGGCCACCCCCTGCTGGCCAGGCTGGACCCGCGGTGCGGGGCGCGGATCGCGGCGCTGCCGTGCCGTCCGGTGTGGGCGACGACCTGGGAGCACGAGGCGAACGTCTGCGTGGCGCCGCTGCTCGGGCTGCCGCCGCTGCCGGTGGTCGAGGAGCCGGACGACGCCGCCGAGGTCCTGCCGCCCGGGGTGCACTGGAAGGCGCCGCTGCTGGTGGCGCACGCGGACGGGGACGCGTTCGCCTGGGTGGACGACGAGATCGGGGCGGCTGACCGGGAGTGGGTGGCCGCGCACCACGACGGGCCCGCGCTGCTGCTGCGGGTCGACCCCCGGGCGGGCCTGACGGCGGAGGACTTCGAGGTGCTGGAGGAGTGGCTGTCCGCGCCCTGGTGAACGGGGTTCGGACGGCGAACGGGGCCGGTACGGAGAACGGAGCCCGGACGGAGAACGGGGATACTCGTCGGACGTTCCGCCCAGGAGGCAGTGTGAGCACGTTCGAAGCCGAGACCATCCGCACCGAGCGGCTGACCCTGCTGCCGTTGCGGCCGGAGCACGCCGAGGAGTTGGCGGTGGTGCTGTCCGATCCGGCGCTGCACGTCTTCATCGGCGGCGCCCCGGAGGAGGCCGTGCTCCTGCGCGCCCGCTACGAGCGGTGGGCGGCCGGTGCGCCGGACCCCTCGGTGTCCTGGTGCAACTGGGCGGTCCGGCTCCGGGACGAGGAGTGCCTGGTCGGGACCGTCCAGGCGACGGTCACCGCGGACGGCGACGGGGCCGTCGCGGAGATCGCCTGGACGGTGGGCACCCCCTGGCAGCGGCGCGGCATCGCGAGCGAAGCGGCCCTGGGCCTGGTCGGCCGGCTGCGCGGGCACGGGGTGCGGACGGTCGTCGCCCACGTCCACCCGGAGCACGCGGCGTCCGCTGCCGTCGCCGCCGCGGCCGGACTCGCCCCCACCGACCGGTGGCAGGACGGCGAGGTCAGGTGGGAGTCGGTGACCGGCTGATCCGGCGCACCGGTGGGGGAGCGGGGGCCGGGCGGGATCAGTCGGTGTCGGTCGCGGCCAGGACGGTCAGCCGGCGCAGGTCGGGGGCGAGGGACAACACGCCCAGGTCCCAGACGACTCGGTCGAACCACGGGCCGTCGGACTCGAAGACGAACCAGAGGTGGTCGTCCGCCGCCAGTTCGACCTCGTCGACGGTCGCCGTTCCGGGGCAGCCGGCTAGCGCGGCCAGTGACCGCCAGGCGGCCAGCCGTCCGGACGCCTCGTCCAGGCCGCGGCTGTACGCGCCGCCGCCGGTCGCGGCCGCGTGCAGCAGGTGCCACACCTGTTCGGCCTCGACGACCCGCACCGCCAGCCCGACGGGGCGGCGGGGGCGTTTCCGGTTGTTGCGGGAGCTGCCGGAGCGGTCGAGGCAGTCGAGGGCGAGGCCGGGGAGGACGGTGCGGAGCAGATCGGGGGTGACGGCGGTGCCGGGTACGGCGAGCGGGGCGCGGAAGCGGAAGACCCGGGCCTCGGTCCGGCCGTTGGAGCCGTTCGACCAGCAGGCGGTGGCCGAGCCCAGCGCGTCGGCCGTCTCCCGCTCGGTGACCTCCTCGACCGGTGGACGCGGTGCGGCCGGGCCGACGGGGGGCAACGGGCCACCGTCGTTCGGGCCGAGGTACAACTCCCTTGCCGGGGCGTCGAACCGGGGCAGCGACGAGGCGTCCTGGGCCGTGGCCAGGTGCAGTGGGCGCCGGTTGCGCCGCCGGTGCTCCAACCAGGCCGCGATCTCCGGGATGCCGGCCGGGTCGGTGCCGCGCAGCTCCAACTCCCGTACCAGGGAGAGCCGCAACCGCTCGGCCGCCGGCCCGGTGAACGCCGCGGTGAGGTCGGCGGCGGGACGGCCCGCCGCCAGCACGGACGCCTGGTGGCGGGAGCGGCGCCGAGTATCGGGCGGCAGCATCGCGAGCAGGCTCAGCGCCAGGGCGGCGTGCTCGGGCCCGGGGGCGGCCGTGGTCAGCTCGAACAGCCTTTGGAAGGCGTCCAGTTGGGCGGCGGCACGCGGGTCGGTGGCACGCAGGGCGGTGCAGCGGGCCGCCAGGGCCAGACCGAGCTCGGTCACGAACCCGAGGTCGCCGCGGGCCAGCGCGGCACCGGCGGCCTCGACCACCGGCGCGGCGTCCGAACGGCGCGCCACCTGGGCCAACAGGTTCTGGACGTGTTCGCGGTCGTCGCTGGTGGACATGTGCAGGATCCTAGTGCGGGCCTCCGGGGAGGGCGCGCCGTCGTCGGGGCGGCGGGAGCGGTACTGGTCGGCGGGGGCGGTACCGGTCAGCGGGGGCGGAAGCCGTCGAAGAGGACGGCGAGGGCGCGGTCCCGGGGGCCGGGTTCCCACGGGCGGCGTTCGGCGGCCAGGCACATCGCGGCCAACAGGGCTAGCGCCTCGGCGAGTTGGAGGTCGGGGCGGAGGTCGCCGCGGTGCTGGGCCCGTTCCAGCAGGGTGCCCAGGGCGGTGCGCAGGGCGGCGCCCGCCTCGGAGGTGCCGGCCTTGACGTCGATGCCCGCGTGGGTGAGCACCTCGGCGACGGCGCGCATCCGGCCCGCGTTGTCCACGACGGCGGTGAAGAAGTCGAAGAACGCCGCACCGGCGTCCTCGGCTTCGGCCAACTCGGCCGACTGGTCGGCGAGTTCGAGCATCCGGGCGACCATGATGCCCTCGAACAGGGCCTCCCGGGTGGGGAAGTGGCGGTAGATGGTGCCGAGCCCGACCCCGGCGGCCTCGGCGACGGCCCGCATCGAGGCCGTGGCGCCGTCGCGGGCCAGCACCGTCTCGGCGGCGGCCAGGACGCGTTCGCGGTTGCGCCGGGCGTCGGTGCGCAGCGGGCGGGACTTCTCGGACATGCCTTCCCCCGGGGTGGTGTGACGACTTGTCAAACGGAACAGCTGTTCCGTAAGCTCCGAAACGGAACGGCTGATCCGGATTCTAGTGGCCCCGGAGCGGGTGCGGGGCCGGAGGGGGAGGTACGGCGATGGAGCACGTACGGCTGGGAGCGTCGGGGCTGAAGGTCTCCCGGGCCTGCCTGGGCACCATGAACTTCGGCCCGGCGGGCGGAGCGGGCGTCGGCAGCTGCGACGAGGCGGAGGCCGGGCGGATCGTGCACGCCTTCCTGGACGCCGGGCACAGCCTGATCGACACCGCCGACGCGTACACCGGCGGCGAGTCCGAGCGGATCCTCGGCCGGGCACTGCGCGACCGGCGCGCGCAGGCGGTGCTCGCCACCAAGGCCGCGCTCCCGCAGGGGCCGGGCCCCAACGACCGGGGCCTGTCCCGCGCGCACCTGACCCGGGCGCTGGAGAACAGCCTGCGGCGGCTCGGCACCGACCACGTCGACCTGTACCAGTGCCACCAGTGGGACGGGGACACCCCGATCGAGGAGACCATGGCGACGCTGGACGGCTTCGTCCGCTCCGGCAAGGTCCGCTACCTGGGCTGCTCCAACTTCAGTGCCGCGCAGGTGGTCGAGGCGCAGTGGGCCGCCGACCGGGTCGGCGGCACCCGGTTCGTCGCGCTCCAGGCGCAGTACTCGCTGCTGGCACGGGAGTTGGAAGGAGAGACGGCACAGGTCGCGGCCCGCCACGGGCTCGGGCTGCTGGCCTGGTCTCCGCTCGGCGGCGGCGTGCTGACCGGCCGCTACCGGGCGGGCGCCGCGCCGGAGGCCGACTCCCGGGCCGGTCGGCTGCTCAACTCGCCCTCCCCGCTGGCCCGTTCCTTCGGCGGCCGGATGATCACCGAGCGCAACCTGCGGATCGCCGGGCAGGTGGTGGAACTCGCCGCCGAACTCGGCGCCACCCCGACGGCGGTCGCACTCGCCTGGGTGCGCGAACGGCCGGGTGTCGCCTCGGTACTGATCGGCCCCCGGACGACCGGCCAACTCGCCGGGAACCTGGCCGGGTTCACCCTGGAGCTGCCGCCCGAAGCGGTCACCAGGTTGGACGAGGTCTCCGGACCGGAGCGGCCGGAGCGGCCGGAGGGGTCGGAGCGGTCGGAGTAGCGAGTGGACGTGGCGGCGGAGCGCCGCGCAGGGCTGCCGGGCGTCAGGCGGTGCAGGCTGTCGCGGTCGGCCGCCGGTCGGTGGTGAACACGGCCGGCGGGGTGTCCGTGAAGTGATCGGCGGCGGGCGCTTCGACGGGGCGAGCGTCGGCGGGTGGCACCTGGAGGGGGAGCGGCGATCGAGGCCGGCGGGCGACTTCCGGCAGGCTGTCGTCGACCCGGGGGGACGTGGCTGCCGTCGCCGTCGATTTGGGTGTAGATGTGGTTTGT
>NZ_JBHUWH010000208.1:0-12944 GCF_042670125.1 Kitasatospora sp. NPDC057198
GCCCGGGCCCGGGCGTTCACCGCGGAGGCCCTCGGGGACTGGTCCTGGTCGGCCCCGCCCGACCCGGACCTCGCCGAGGACGTCGTACTGCTGGTCGCCGAACTGGTCGGCAACGCGATGCTGCACGCCGGCGGCCCACTCGAACTCGTCCTGGACGCGACGCCCGAGCGGCTGCGGATCGAGGTCTCCGACGCCTCCGAGATCCTGCCGACGCTCCGCACCCCGCACCTGCCCGGCCTGCCCGGCGGCCACGGCCTGTACATCGTGCAGCGCACCGCCGACCGCTGGGGCGCGGACCGGCACGCCCAGGGCAAGTCCATCTGGGCCGAGATCGACGCCACCCGGCTGCTCGCCTGAGCATCCGGGCGCCCGCTCTTCCGGGCACCTGAGCGCCCGAGCGTCCCGAGTTCGAACGTCCCAAGTCCGGACATCCGAGCATCCGAGCATCCGAGCATCCGAGCATCCGAGCATCCGGAACGGCGTACCACGGAGGCCGGTCCCCCACCCCGGGGACCGGCCTCCGTCGTCGTGCTCCGCGCCCGCCTGGGAGCGCTCGCCGCCCGTTCAGCGGGTGCGGGCCCGGCTGTGGGCGCGGTTGCGGTTGAAGTTGCGCCGGCGGCGCAGCATGCCGCGCCGTTCCTCCTCGGTGCAGCCGCCCCACACGCCGTAGCGTTCGCGGGCGGCCAGCGCGTGCAGCAGGCAGCGTTCGCGGACGGGGCAGCGGGCGCAGACGGCCTTGGCGGCGCGGTCGCGGTCCTCGTGGGCCTGGCCGCGTTCCCCGGCGGGGTGGAAGAACAGCTGGGAGTCGGCGGCGCGGCAGGCGCCGTTGAGCTGCCAGTCCCACTCCTCCTCCAGGGCGCCGGGCAGGTGGGAGATCACGGTCATCGGGTGCTCCTTCCGTCGGACAGTCGGATCAGCGGTTGGACGGACCATCGGATGTCCTGTCCGTCTAACCGGGATCCAGCGGGCGAAGCACTCCGGCGGGCGCCGTTCAGTCGTTCTCGGCCTCCGGCGGCGAGGAGGCCGGGACGGCGAACTCGGGGCCGTCCTCCGGGGTCTTCTCGCTCTCGTCCGGCGGCGGCGAGCCCTCCGCGGTCATCCGGGCCTCGGGGGTCTCGGTGGGTGGCCACTCGTCGGCCGGCGCGTCCTGGTGGGTCCCGTGCGTGTGGTGCGACATCGTGCCTCCACGGCCTCGTCTCGGCCCCCTGTCCTCCATCCTGGTCCCCGTGCCGTCCGGCCGCCGCCCGACCGCCGCCCGACCGGCGCGGCGTCCGGTGGAACGTCCGGGACCGGCCCGGCTGGCGGGTCCGGCGCGCACGGGGCACGGTGGACGGGGGGCCGTTGTGCACCGCCGTGAGAGGAGAGGCCCATGTCGTCGAAGCGCCGCCGCAAGAAGAAGGCCCGCGCGAGGCGCGGAGCGAACCACGGCCGCCGGCCCCAGTGCTGACGTCCGGGCGCACCGCACCCACCGCCGACCACTGACGACGCCGGAGCGGCCGTCGTACCGGTACCCAGCCCCGGTGCGGCGGCCGCTCCGCCGCGCTCTCCGCCGCCGTCCCCCTCCGTCTCCTGCCGTCTCCCCCGTCTCCTGCCGCCTGCCGTCGCCTCCCGCCGCGTTCCGCCACGGCTTCCGCGCCGGGGGTCAGCGCGCGCCGCCGCCCGCCGGTACGGACGGCCGGGCCCTGGCGCGGGCCGTCGCGGCGGCGCGGATCGGGGACAGGCCGCACGCCCAGACCATGGCGGCGCCGAGCAGCCGGGCCAGCGGGCGGTCCCACAGGCGGCGCACCGCCCAGGGGCGGCGGATGCCGAGCGCGCGGCGGGCCCAGCCGGGCAGCAGGCCGGTCGCCGCGTTGGTGAGGATCCGGACGGCGAGGCGTTCGCGCCCGGTGCGGCCGAAGTCGCGCAGCAGGGCGACGGCCTCCAGCGCCTCGGGGGTGGTCCGCAGGGCGCCGCGCACCCCGGCCAGGTAGCGGGCAAGCGCGGCGCGGCTGAGCGGTACGCCGTCCGCGCCCAGGAGTTGGCCGGTCTGCGCGGCCTCGGCGAAGTAGTCGTCGCACTGCCGGGCGCTCAACCTCCGCTTTCCGGCGAAGACTTGGTAGCCGGCCAGGAAGCAGGCCACTTCGGCGGTGTGCACCCAGCAGAGCAGGTCGGGGTCGTCGGCTCGGTACGGGCGGCCCTCGGCGTCGCGGCCGCGGACGTAGCCGTGGACGCGGCGGACGCCGGAAATCGCGGCCTCGGCGGCGGCGGAGGAGCCGAGCGTGGTGGTGGAGACGAAGCGGGCGGTGCGGTGCAGCCGGCCGACCGGGTCGGTGCGGTAGTCGGAGTGCTCGGCGACGGCGCGCATCGCCACGGGGTGCAGGGACTGGAGCATCAGCGCGGCGAACCCGCCGACCAGCATCCCGGCGGGGTGGCCGTGCACCCGCCACACCACGCTGTCCGGCCCGAACAGCCCGGGGTCGCCGGGCGGGCGGTCGTAGCGCTCCAGGTGCAGATCGGCGCCGTGCACCGTGGAGTTGATCTCCCGCAGCAGGCGCAGCCGCAGCACCTCGGCGGGCCGTCGCCACCCGCCGCCCCTACCCCCGCCCCTTCCGGCTCCCCCGCCCCTTCCGGTTTCTCCGGCTCCTCCGATGCTCCCGGCGCCGTCCGCCGTCCGTCCGTCCGACATCCCCAACCGCCGTTCCCGGTCCGCTGCGGGCCGCCCCGGCCCCTTGCCGCCCACCCTACGTCGGGGCCGTAACGGGGGAACCCGGCGGTCGGGGTGGGACGGAAAAGGGGCTGACAGTCCGGCGGTCGGCGGCTACGATCGCCGCGATGACTACTCACGGATTGGAGGTCCCGTCCTTCCGAAGTGCGTGCTGATGGCCGACACTTCCCTCCTGGACGAGGACACCCGTAACAGTTTCTGGTCGCGCGTGCGGCGCTTCGCCGTCCCCCCGGCCATGATCGAGACCGCCACCGCCCGCCGTTCACTGGGCGATTGGGGCGGAGCCTGCGCAGCAGCCGGATTCGATCCGGCGTTCGAGCTGCGCGCCGTCACCCGCGCGTACGGAGCCGAGCTGACCGGGCGGCTCCGGGCCGACCTGCAGCACCTGGCCCCCGACCTGCTGCGCTGGCACCTGCCGCGGACCGCCCCGGACGGGGTGCTGCGTCCCGGGCTGACGCTGACCCTGGCACGCTACCCGCGCGACGGGGGCGGGGCGCCGCTGCACCTGGTGGCCCGCACCGCGCCGGGCTGCGCGGCGGCGGGCCAGCGCGTCGCACTGGCGCTGTGGGACGCCGACGACCGCCCGGCCTCCGGGCGGCCCCGGCCGCGCCCCGACCCGCGCTTCCGCCTCGACCTGCACCGGCACCTCTGGGACGCCCGGCGGTCCGCCGAACTCGCCGACCGCACAGCCGATCTGACGGACCGTCAATTGGCCGAACCGGTCTGGGATTTCGAAGCCTCCCTGGTCCGCGCGGCGGACGGCCTGCCCGCGGACGCCCCCGTCGCGGTACGGCTCGCCCACCGGCGGCACCTGCTGCTCGGCGGCCCACCGGCCGCACCGCCGCCGCGGGCCCGGCACCGGACGCCCGGCCTCGCCGTCCTGCCGGACGCGGCGACCTGGACGCCGCCGGATCTGCTGCTGCTGCACGCCGGGCTGATCGGGCCGGACGGGCTGCACCCGCTGGTGGCCGCCGCGCTCGCCCCCGAGCACCACCCCGCCGTTCTCGAACGAGCCGGTACGGGAGGGCCGTTGACGGTGCGGTGCCGTGGCGCGGCGCACCGGATCGCCGTGGTCGACGGGGTGCTCGTCCCGCTCGACCACGACCCGGAGCAGCTGCGGCGCGAAGAGCTGCTGGCCGCGTTCGGCGGGCCGCCGCTGCCGTGCCTGCGGGCGATCGACCGCGCGCACCGGCAGCCGGCGGACCTGGACGGTGTCCGGCAGCGGCTGTTGCACGGCGACCGCGCCGGGGCGCTGGCCGCGGTACGCCAACTGCTCGGCCCCCGGGCCGTGTTGCGGGACGGGCCGCTGGCCGAGGCGTTGGATTCCGACGCCCGGCGGCGCCTGGTGCACAGCCTGCACGCGGCCGGTCTCGAGCCCGAGCGCAGCCGCTACGACACCGCTCCCGTCCGGCCGTCGGGCGACCCGCGCCCCAACGGGCGGCGGCACCGCGCCTCCTCCCGCTCCGCCGGGCACCAGCGCGGCTGGTGGGGCTGACACCCCGCTCCGGCCCGCCCCTGCCCGTTCCCGCAGCGCCCGCCCCCGCACCGCCCACCCCGTACCTTCCGTCACCCGTCTTCCGACCCAAGGTGGATCACCCTTGCCTTCTTCCGTCACACCCCGGTCCGTTTCTCCGCTTTCCTCCCGACTCGCCGTCGCCGAACGGCTGTTGGACCTCCTGAAGGAGTCCAGTACCGAGCCCCGCCAGGACCTCCGGATCGAGGCGCTGACCCTCGCCGTCGCCGCCGATCTGCCCGTACTGCTGTGGGGGGAGCCCGGCATCGGGAAGACCGCCGCGCTGAACCGGCTCGCGGCCGAACTCGACCTGCCGCTCACCACGGTGATCGCCAGCGTGCACGAGCCGTCCGACTTCTCCGGCCTGCCGGTGATCGGCGACGACCCGGCCGCGCAGGGCGTGCCGCTGGCGCCGCCGGACTGGGCGGTGCGGCTGGTCCGGCAGGGCCGCGGGCTGCTGTTCCTCGACGAACTGTCCACCGCCCCGCCCGCGGTGCAGGCCGCGCTGCTGCGGCTGGTGCTGGAACGGCGGATCGGTTCCCTCCAACTCCCGCCGGGGGTGCGGATCGTGGCGGCGGCGAACCCGCGCGCCTCGGCCGCCGACGGCTGGGAGCTGAGCCCGCCGCTGGCCAACCGCTTCGTGCACCTGGACTGGGTGCACGACGCCGAGGTGGTGGTGCGCGGCCTGGGCGGGGTGTGGCCGCGCGCCGAACTGCCCCGGCTGGATCCCGAACGGCTGCCCGCCGCGGTCGAGTTCGCCCGCCGCGCGGTGTGCGGGCTGCTCACCGTCCGGCCCGAGCTGACCCACCGGCTGCCGTCCGCCGAGACCCGGCGCGGCAAGGCGTGGCCGTCGCCGCGCAGTTGGGAGATGACCGTGCGGCTGCTGGCGTTCGGTTCGGCGGCCGGTTCCTCCCGGGAGGTGCTGTCGCTGCTGGTGCGCGGCACCGTCGGCGACGGTCCGGGGCTCGAACTGCTGGCCGCCGTCGACCGGATGGACCTGCCCGCGCCCGAGGACCTGCTCGCCGACCCGTCCGCCGCCGTGCTGCCCGAACGCGGCGACCTGCGGCAGGCCGTGCTGGACGGGGTGGTGGCCGCCGTCCGCTCCCGGCCGACCCGCGAACGGTGGGACTCCGCCTGGGCGTTGATGGCCCGAGCGCTGGAGAGCTGCCCGCCGGACGTGCTGGTGGTGCCGGTGACCACGCTCGCCTCGCTGCGCCAGGACGCCTGGGAGGTACCGGAGTTGATCCACCGCTTCGCCGGCGCGCTGCAGGTCGTGCGGCGGGCCGAGCGGGCGGCGGCCCGCGTCCCGGCCGGGGCGGGTGGGCGGTGAGCGCCTCCGCCGCCGTGCCGGCGGCCGTCCGGGTGCCGCTGCGGCTGGACACCGAGAAGCTGTTCGCCGCCCGGCTGCAGGCGGTGCGGGCCCGCCCGTACCTGGCGACCGCGCTGTTCGCGATGCACGTGGTGGAGTCACGGCGGGTGCCGACCATGGCGGTGGACCGGCACTGGCGGTGCTACGTCTCGCCCGGATTCGTCGACCGGACCCCGGAGGAGGAGCTGGCCTCGGTCTGGGTGCACGAGGTCTCGCACCTGCTGCGCGACCACGCCCGGCGCGGCGACCTGGCGATGCGCGCGCTGGGCCTGGACGGGCCCGCCGGCCGGCTGCGGGTCAACCTGGCCGCGGACTGCGAGATCAACGACGACGCGTTCGGCGACGGTCTGGTCCGGCCCGCCGCCGCCGTCTACCCGGAAACCCTGGGCCTGGCCGAGGGCGAGTTGATGGAGGACTACCTGCGGCAGTTCACCATCGGCACCAAGCACCAGCACCTGGTGTGGCTGGAGTGCGGCAGCGGCGCGGACGGCCTGGACCGGGAGTGGGAGCTCGGCCCGGACGGCGCGAACGGCCTGGCCGACCACGAACGCGACCTGGTCCGCTTCCGGGTTGCCCAGGGCATCCTGGCCCGGCCCGGCGACACCCCGGCGGGCTGGCGGCGCTGGGCCGAGGAGGCGTTCCACCCGCCGCAGCCCTGGCGGCAGTTGCTCGGCGCGGCGATCCGCTCCACGATCGCCGCGGCGGGCGCCGGGGCGGACTACGGCTACGGCCGCCCGGCCCGCCGCTCGACCAGCCTGCCCCGGGTGGTGCTGCCCTCGCTGCGGCACCGCCCGCCCCGGGTGACGGTGGTCGTCGACACCTCGGGCTCGGTCAGCGACGCCGAACTGGGCACCGCGCTGCTGGAGACCGCGGCGATCCTGCGCGCGGTGGGCGGGCGGCGCGAGCTGGTCTCGGTGGTCTCCTGCGACGCGGCCGCCCGGGCGGTCCGGCAGGCCGCCGACGGGAGCGGGCTGGCGCTCGTCGGCGGGGGCGGCACCGACCTGCGCACCGGCTTCGCCGCCGCCCTGGCGCGGCGCCCCGCCCCCGACGTGCTGGTGGTCCTGACCGACGGCCAGACCCCGTGGCCGAGCGCCGCTCCGCCGTGCCGCACCGTCGTCGGCCTGTTCCCGCGCCACCGCCGGGTGAACGAGGACGAGCCCGACTACGTCCCCGATGATCCGCCGTCCTGGGCGAAGACCGTCACCCTCGGCTGACCCGGCCGCCAAGTGCCTTACTTTCCGAGGGACTTCAGCACGTCGACCTCGCAGCCCGGCGCGAAGGGGTCGAAGCCGTGCCCGGCCAGCCAGCGGACGGCCAGCAGGCTGCGCAGCGCCCACCACCCGCGGATCACGTCGAGGTCGACGCCGGTGCCGTAGCCGGCGAGGAGGTCGCCGAGGTACTCCTCGTGCCCGAGCGCAAAGGTGGCCAGGTCGTACAGGGCGTCGCCGCGCCCGGCCTCGGACCAGTCGATGACACCGGTGACCCGGTCGCCGTCGACGAAGACGTGCGCGATCTGCAGGTCGCCGTGGGTGAACGCCTCGGGCCACGGCCGGAGCGCGGCCTCGGCGACCCGGCGGCCGCGGTCCACCAGCGCGGCGGGCAGGACGCCTTCCGCCACCAACTGCCCGCACTCGTCCTCGAGTTCCGCGGCCAGCACGTCGGTGCTCCGGCCGGCCCGGCCGAGGCGGGGCGGCAGCGGCGCGTCGTGCAGCGCCCGGATCGCGGCGCCCGCCGCGGCCCACCCCGCCGGGCTGCCGGCGGCCGGCCCGCCCAGCCGTCCGAGCGTCGTCCCGGGGAGGGCGGCCAGCGCGAGCACGGGCGGCCGGTACCAGAGGACCTCCGGAACCGGCACCGGCGCCAGGGACATCACCTCGACCTCGGCGTCCAGCCGCGCCCGGTCGGCGTCCACCTTCAGGAACACGTCGCCGACGCGCAGGGTCGCGCGCTCGGAGTGGGCGACGACGACTTCGACCTCATCCATGGGCCGTCCCGTACCCCCGGGTCCGGCCCGTCACACGGGCTCAGCGCCCGTCCGCCACCCGGAAGCGCAGCGCGTCGCCGGGCCGGGCCTGCGCGGCGGCGTCCAGGTCGTCCCGGTGGACCACCGCGATCACCGGGTACCCGCCGGTGACGGGGTGGTCGGCGAGGAACAGGATCGGCCGTCCGGACGGCGGCACCTGGAGTGCGCCGGGCACCATGCCCTCGGAGGGCAGTTCGCCGCCCCGGGCCCGTTCCAGGACGGGGCCCTCCAACCGCATCCCGACCCGGTCGCTCTCGGCGGTCACCGTGTACGGCTCGCCGCACAGGGTGCGCAGCGCGGCGGCGGTGAACCAGTCCTCGCGGGGGCCCGGGACCACCCGCAGCACGGGGCCGGTCCGTTCGCGGTACGGGGCGTGGTCGGCGGCGGGCCAGCCGGTGGCGGCGGCGCCGACGGGCAGCAGCAGGCCGGGGGCGAGTCGTTCGGGTCCGAGCCCGGCGAGGGTGTCGGTGGCGCGCGAGCCCAGCACGGCGGGGACGTCCAGGCCGCCGCGGACGGCGAGGTAGACCCGCAGGCCGCGTCCGGGGGTGCCGATCCGCAGCCGGGCTCCGGCGGGCACCGCCAGCGGGGTGCGGGCGGCGACCGGACGGCCGTCCGCCCAGGCCGGGCAGTCGGCCCCGGCGAGCGCGCAGGTGGCGGCCCGGCCGAACTCCAACTCGACCCCGCCGAGCGGCATTTCGAGCCCGGCGGCACCCTCGGGGTTGCCCACCAGCCGGTTCGCGAGCCGCAACGCGCCCCGGTCGGCGGCCCCCGAACGCCCGACCCCGAGCGCGGCCAGCCCCGGACGCCCCAGGTCCTGCACCGTGGCCCCGTACCCGGCCCGAACCACCAGCACCCCGCCCCGCACACCGGCGGCGCCCCCGCTCACGCCCCGCCCCCCGAGACGCCGCCCCCGGCCTCCCCGGCCTCCCCGACCGCGACGAAGCGCACGGCGGTGCCGGGGCGCAGCCGGGTGGGCGGGTCGGCGGCGGGATCCCACAGCGGGAGGTCGGTGCTGCCGAGCAGTTGCCAACCGCCGGGCGAGGTGCGGGGGTAGACGCCGGTGTACTCGTCGGCGACGGCGACCGCCCCGGCGGGGACGCGGGTGCGGGGTTCGGCCCGGCGCGGCACCCGCAGGCGCGGGTCGAGGCCGGTGAGGTAGGCGAAGCCGGGGGCGAAGCCGCAGAACGCGACGCGGTAGCGGGCCGCGGTGTGGCGTTCGACGACCTGTCGCGGCGTCAGTCCGGCCAGCCGGGCGACCTCGGCGAGGTCGGGGCCGTCGTAGCGGACGGGGATCCGCACCGTCTCGGCGGCCGCGGCGGGCGGTGCCTCGCGCAGCGGCAGCGCGGTGACGGCGGCGCGCAGGCGTTGCCAGTCGGTGGCGGCGGGGTCGTAGCGGAGCAGGACGGTGCGGGCCGCGGGGACGAGTTCGCCGGTGCCGGTGGGCGGGGCGTCGCGGAGGGCGGCGTGCAGCCGTTGGACCTGTTCGGCGTCCTCGGCCTCGATCAGGACGGCGTCGCTGCCGCACCGCAGTACCCGCACCGCTGTCCCCGTCCCGTCCGCCGTCGTTCCCGGCCCGCCGTCGTGCCCGGTCACGGGCCGTCGGCTGCCCAAGGTACCAAGCGGCGGGGCCCGGCCGCGGTCCCCGCCCGCTCGGTGTCGGGGGCCGCGGTCGGGGCGTCCGGCGGTGGCCACGCTCCTCCGCCGGGCGCCGCCCCGGTCAGGCCGGGGTGGCTTCGTGTTCCGGTCCGTAGTCCGGTCCGCGCCCCGACAGGGGAGGCGGCGGCGCGGGCTGCGGTGTGCGGCGCAGCAGTCGGCGGCGCCTGGGCTGGTCGGGGAGCCAGCCGAAGGCGAGGCTGCTGCCGATCAGGCCGAGCAGCATGCCGATGAAGAATCCGCCGAGGTTGGAGGTGACCCAACTGCCGAGGGTGGCGAGGACGGCGAGCAGGGAGTAGAAGACCCGCTGGACGGGGTGGAAGATCAGCAGGAGTCCGCAGAGCACCATCAGGGCGGGGATGACGTAGCCGGCCAGGCCGAGCATGCCGATGCGGATGACCATCCGCATCGGGGCCTTCTCGGTGAACAGGATCTCGGCTCCGGCCAGGACGACCAGCAGGCCGCCCCAGAACGGCCGGCGCCCGCGCCAGCCGGCGAAGCCGCGCGGGGCGGGCTGCTCCGGGGCGGGCTGCTCCGGGGCGGGCGCGGCGGACGGCTCCTGGGCGGACGCGGCAGCCTGCTCAGCGGTGGCATCGGCGGGCCGGGCGGCCGTGGTGTCGGCCGCCCGGTCCGGTGCCGGTCCGGGTTCAGCAGCCATCGCTGCTGAAGCTGAGGTGCATGTTGGGCAGCCGGAAGGTGCCGGCGGTGGTGGCGTAGTTCTGCTGCCGGAAGTGGTCGACGGTGACGGTGTCGCCCTGCTGGCCGAACATGCCGGGCGGGCCCGCCACACCGCCCTTGTCGAAGGTGCTGGCGTCGCGGCCGACCTCCAGGCCCTTGAACTCGGCGTCGCCGCTCATCAGGTCGGAGTCGGTGGTGAGGTTCTCGGCGGTGACGGGGGTGCCCTTGTCGCCGGCGGTGATCAGCAGGTTGATGCCGCCCAGGTTGACGCTCTGGCAGAGCTTGGTGAGCGACGCCTGCTTGACCACGGTCTGGATCAGGAACAGCTGGCCGCCGGTGTCGCCGGCGTTGGGGCTGTTCTCGATCATGTTGTCGAGGGTGCCGAACTGCTCGAACCCGCTGCCGTCCAGCCTGTCGGCGGTGACCTCGAAGGCCATGCCGGAGATGGCGAACTGGGTGGCGAGGACGTTCTGCGCGGTCAGGGTCACCAGGACGCCCGCGGTGACGCAGGCCGGTATCGCCATCAGTGCGGCGCGGCGCAGCCGTACCCGGCCGCGCCCGGTCGGGGTGGCGGCGGGTTGTTCTGCGGAGGGTGCCATGGACAGCTCCAGAGGGTCGGGTGGGGGATCCGCGGCTCGCCGGGTGCGGGCGGGTCTGGCGTGAGCCTGGATCTCCAACTGTGGTGCACGGCAGTGCAGTTGACGATCTTTCTCACAACCGGCGGGCTGACTGGAAGTTACCCCGGGGTACATGGCTGGTCAATACTTCGCGCACCGTCCGGAAATTCCTGAATGCAAGTCAACTTCTGTGACTGGTGGGGCACTTGGATCACCGATCCGACCGAACTCCGCTCACCTTCTTCCCAACTTCCGCTCTCCTCCTTGACGTTGAGCCGGAAAGCCGCCTAGAACTTGGCAGGTACCCGGCGGTAACCACGGCGTCACGGCCGCGCCCCGGGTCGTTCCCGCTCCGGCCCGGCGCGTTTCCCCGTACGGGGGCGCCGCGTTCCCGGTACCACGGACCACTGCGGCGCGACGGTGGCAGTCGTGCGCCCCCCGGTCCGGCCGCTCGTGGCGTCGAGCGCCCCCGTTCCCCGGCTCCGTCCCCCTGCCCCCGCCCCCTGCCGTCAGGAGTGCCCCGCCATGCGCTTCCCTCCCACCACCCCCAAGCGCCGCCGGCTGCTGTCCGCCACCGCCGCCCTGGCCTCGGCCGCGCTGCTGGCGGGCGCCGCCCCGGCCTCCGCCGCCACCGGCACCGCGGCCCCCGGTGCGCCGTACACCGGCATGGGCAACTGTCCGCTCTCCGCGCCCGCCATGCACGACCCGGCCAACCTCCAGGTGGGCTGCCTGGTGTCGGTGACCAACGCCGGGAAGTTCACCCTCGGCAGCACCGTGGTGGCGTTCAACTCGCCGATCACGCTGCAGTTCGGCTTCTACTGGGACAAGTCCGCGCCCGAGGTGGCGTTCCCGGACGGCAGCACCGCCAACCAGTACACCGTGGTGCCGCCCACCGGCGCCCCGCTGCTCAGCGCGCCGATGGTGCAGATCAACATCCCGGGCATCCAGAACTACCTGCCCGGCATCACCAGCGTCTTCGCGCAGGTCGAACTCGCGGGCCCGGTCACCAAGTTCACCCCGCTCGCGACCGGCGAGCCGTACCCGGTGTTCCAGCTGCCGATCAAACTGCACCTGTACAACGCGCTGTTCGGCGGGCACTGCTACGTCGGCTCGGACGCCGCGCCGCTGCTGCTGAAGCCCACCACCGGGGCCACCGGTTCCACCCCGCCGATGACCGGCGACCCGGGCACCCTGGACTACGCCCCGGACCCCAACGGGCACGGCGCGCTGGCCATTTCGGAGACCAACGCCTCGCTGGTCGACAACACCTTCGCGGTGCCCGGCGCCAGCGGGTGCGGCCTGCTCGGCTCACTGAACCAGATCATCAACTGGACGATGGGCCTGCCCGCCGCCCCGGGCAAGGACTCGGTGAGCTTCCAGCAGACCAATGCCTCCTTCGTGCTGGACACCGACATCGCCGACCTCACCGCCGCGCTGAGCGACAGCGCCGCGCACTGACCCGGGCGGCGGCCCACCGGCTCCCGCTCCCCCGGCTCCCGTTCCACCGAAGCCCGTTCCACCGAAGCCCGTTCCACCGAAGCCCGTTCCACCGGCCCCGCCCCACCGGGGCCGCTCCCCCACCGACCCGTGCCGCCGCCCCGTCCCCAGCGCGGGGCCGGCACGCGCTCCGGCGGCCTCGCCGGAGCAGCTCCGTCCGCCCCACCCACCGGAAGGAACGAACCCTCATGCGCAACCGCACCTTCGCGGGCGTCGCCGCCCTCGCCACCGCCGGGGCCCTGCTCGCCCTGCCCGCCGTCCCGGCCGACGCGGCCGGCACCACCCCGGTGCTGACCATCGCCGGCACCGGCGCCGCCGTCGGGGTCGGCGACAGCCTGTCCGCGAACCTGGTGAGCGGCACCCTGGCCACCATGTACAACCCGGGCACCACCACCGGCGTCAAGTGCACCGCCTCCACCATCGGCGGCAGCGTGAGCAGCAACCCGCTCGCCACCGGCTCCGCCACCGCGTCCGGCCCGGTCGGCACCCTGACCTTCTCCGGCTGCACCTCCAACGTGGTCGGCGTCAGCGGCGTGAACAGCCTGACCATGAGCAACCTGCCCTACACCCTGAGCATCTCCGACTCCGCCGGGTTCCCGGTCACCCTCAGCGGCTCCATCCAGGCGGTCGTCAACCTCAAGACCCTGGCCGGCAACGCCCTGTGCACCTACTCCTCCACCGGCGGCGCCCTCAACGGCAACGCCACCAACTCCCCGGCGCAGATCACCATGGCCAACCAGGGCTTCACCAAGCTGACCGGTCCGAGCATCTGCTTCGCCGCCATCAGCTTCTCGGCCGCCTACGGCCCGGTCACCGACACCACCCTCGGCGGCACGGTCTTCGTCAACTGACGCTCCACCGAAGCCCGTCCGGGCGCCGCGCCCACCCCCACG
>NZ_JBHUWH010000209.1:0-12935 GCF_042670125.1 Kitasatospora sp. NPDC057198
TCACAGCGCCGATGGTACTGCAGGGGGGACCCTGTGGGAGAGTAGGACGCCGCCGAACAATCTTTCAAAGAAAGGGCCCCAGCCACCAGGCTGGGGCCCTTTCTGCATTTCCGGGATCACCGCGGGCCGGAGCCCGGGACGATCAGCCCGGTTTCGTACGCGTGGATCACCGCCTGGGCGCGGTCGCGGACGCCGAGCTTGGCGAATATGCGGCTGACGTGGGTCTTCACCGTCTGCTCGACGACCACCAGGTGGGCGGCTATTTCGGTGTTGGACAGGCCCCGGGCGAGGAGGATCAGGACTTCGGTCTCCCGTTCGGTGAGGCCGGGGGTCCTGCCGCGGGGGACGAGGGGGACCCGGGAGCGGACGAAGTCCTCCACCAGCCGGCCGAGCACCTGGGGGTCGATCAGGGCGTTGCCGTCGGCGACGGTGCGGACGGCGTGGGCGAGTTCGCCGGGCGGGGCGTGCTTGAGGAGGAAGCCGCTGGCTCCGCTGCGGAGGGCTTCGTAGACGTATTCGTCCAGGTCGAAGGTGGTAAGCATGATGACCCGGGGCGGGGCCGGGGACGGGTCGTCCGGGGGGCGGGTGAGGAGTTCGCGGGTGGCGGTGAGGCCGTCGACGGTGGGCATCCGCACGTCCATGAGGACCACGTCCGGGCGGGTGGAGGCGACGAGTCCGGGGACTTGGTCGCCGTCGGCGGCTTCGCCGACCACTTCGATGTCGGGTTCGGCGTCGAGCAGGGCCCGGAAGCCGGCCCTGATCATGTGCTGGTCGTCGGCGATCACGACTCGGATGGTCACTGGTCGTCCGCGCCCTCTCTGCTGGGGATCGTCGCGGAGACCTGGAAGCCTCCGCCGGGGGTCGGGCCGGCCTCCGCGGTGCCGCCGCAGGTGGCGGCGCGTTCCTTGATGCCGCGCAGGCCGTGTCCGGGGGACGGGGCGCCGGGGGCGGGGACGGCGGCGGTGGCCTGAGGGCGGCCGTTGGTGACGCGCAGGTCCAGCCGGCCGGCGCGGTGGGTGAGCGCGACGGTGACGGGCGTGCCGGGGGCGTGGCGGATCGCGTTGGTGAGGGCCTCCTGGACGATCCGGAAGGCGGCCAACTGTGCGGTGGGCGCGATCCGTCGGTGGTCCGGCAGGGGGCCTTCGAGGCGTACGTCGGCGCCGGTGTCCCGTACGCCGTCGACCAGGGCCGGGAGTTGGGCGAGCCCGGGGAGGGGGGTGCGGGCCGCTTCGGCGGGGTCGGGGGCGTCCTCGCGGAGCAGGCGCAGGACGCGGCGCATCTCGTTGAGCGAGCTGCGGGCCTCCTCGGCGATGGCGGCCAGTTCCTCGCGGACGTCCTGGTCGGCGGCGGCGGACGGGACGCGGTAGGGGGCGCTGTCGGCCCGGGCCACGACGACCGACAGGTGGTGGGCGACGACGTCGTGCAACTCGCGGGCGAGGCGGGCGCGTTCCTCGAGGCGGACGCGGCGGGCGCGTTCGGCGGTGGAGTCCGCGCGTTCGCGGGCCAGGTCGCGGGCCGCCTCGGCGCGGGCGCCGGCCAGTTCGCCGACGAGCGCGGCCGCGGCGGAGACGACGGCGAAGGGCAGCAGGTCGGCCGGGCCGCCGCGGTCGGGCAGCAGGGTGACCAGGAGGGCGCCGGGCAGTTGGCTCGCCGTCCAGCCGGCGGCGAGGGCGCGGCGCCGGCGGGGGGCGGGGCCGGGGTGGCGCAGGCCCAGGAGCACGAGGGCGGTCGACTGGACGAGGATCGAGGTGACCGGCCAGGGCCAGGGTTCGTTCGGGCCGACGGGGGTCAGCAGGGCCGAGCCGGTGCCGCAGGCGGCGGCGCAGGCGGCGGCGGTCGCGGCCCGGGGCCACTTCCACACCAGCAGCAGGGGAGCGCAGCGCAGCACCAGCAGGGTCAGCGGGAGGGCGTTGGTGAGGTGTGCGGACCGGTAGTGCTGGGCCACGTCGAAGGCGCCCAGCGCGGCCAGCAGGAGCAGCCCCGCGGTCCACCCCGCCGTCGCCCGGACGCCCTGGCGGCCGTCCTGCCGTTCGCGCACCGGAATCCCCCGACTCGTCCGCATCACCCAGAGCTTACGCATCGGGCACCGCGCGGGGGGAGGTTCACAGCTGGTGGATCCAGGCCGCCACGAACAGCGCCCCGCCCGCGCAGGCGATCAGCGCGGTGGGCCAGACCCAGGCCCGGGGGCGTTCGCCGCGCAGCAGGTGGGAGCCCAGCCGGGTGTCCAACTCGGCGACCAGCCACAGGAGTCCGAGGGCGGCGGCGGCGAGTGGCGCGCTGAGGGCGGCGTGGACGAGCCAGGCCCCGGCCCGGCTCGGACCGCCCCAGGCGTGGTCGTACGGGCCGGAGTCGACGATGCCGTAGAGGAAGCCGCGGAGGACGGCGAGCAGTTCGACGCCGACGGCGACCAGGGCGAGGGCGCCGAGCGGCAGGCCCACGGCGGAGTGCAGCAGGGCGCGGGCGGGCCGGGGCCGACGGCCGGTCAGGGCGGCGCCGCCCCGGGCCAGGCTGAGCGGGAGCAGGACGGCGGCGCGGCCGAGGGAGCGGGGGGTCGTGGTCATGCCCCGACAGTAGGAAACGGGGGGTGCCGCGGTCGTCACACCGGGGAGCGGGGCCCGGACCCCGTACCGGGGTAGGGGGTCAGAGCCGGCCAGCGGCCTTGAGGGCGAGGTAGGTGTCGGCGAGGGCGGGGGCGACGGACTCCGGCGGGGCGTCCAGGACGGTGACGCCGCGGCGGGTGAGGAGGTCGGCGGTGCGGCGGCGGTCGGCGCGGGTCTGTTCGGCGGCGGCGGCGCCGTAGACGTCCTCGACGGTGGTGCGCGGGGCGCGGACGAGTTCGTCCAGGCGCGGGTCGGCGACGGAGGCGAGGACGACCTCGTGGCGCTTGGTGAGCAGCGGGACCTGCGGGAGCAGGTGCTCCTGGATCTGGTGGGCGTCGAGGCCGGTGAGCAGGACGATCAGCGAGCGGTGCGGGGCCATCCGCAGGGCGGTGGAGGTGAGGGCGCGCAGGTCGGTCTCGATCAGGGCGGGTTCGAGCAGGGCCATCGCGTCGGTGAAGGCGGGGAGCACCTCGGAGGGGGAGCGTCCGGCGACGGCGGCGCGGAGCCGGCGGTCGTGGGCGAGCAGGTCGACCCGGTCGCCGGCCTTGGTGGCGAGCGCGGTGAGCAGCAGCGCGGCGTCCAGGGCGGCGTCCAGCCGGGGGGCGTCGCCGACCCGGCCGGCGGAGGTGCGGCCGGTGTCGAGGACGATCAGGACGTGGCGGTCGCGCTCGGGGCGCCAGGTGCGGACGGCGACGGTGCTGCGGCGGGCGCTGGCGCGCCAGTCGATGGAGCGGACGTCGTCGCCGGGGAGGTACTCGCGCAGGGAGTCGAACTCGGTGCCCTGGCCGCGGGTCAGCACCGAGGTGCGGCCGTCGAGTTCGCGCAGGCGGGCCAGCCGGGAGGGGAGGTGCTTGCGGCTGGTGAAGGGGGGCAGGGCGCGGATGCGCCAGGGCGCGTCCAGGTTGGCCTGGCGGCCGGCCAGGCCGAGCGGGCCGAGGGAGCGGACGGTGACCTTGCCGGAGCGGTGGTCGCCGCGCCGGGTCGGGGCCAGCACGGTGCTGAGGCGGCGGCGCTCGCCGGCGGGGACGGCGAGGGTGTGCCGGGAGGCGGCCGAGGCGGTGCCGGGGGCCCAGGCGGAGGGGTACCAGGCGTCGCGGATCCGGGCGCGCAGCGGGCGGCCGGAGGGGTTGCTGACGAGCAGGTCCACGCGGACGGCCTCGCCGAGCCGGACGGTCGGCTCGCCGGAGCGCTCCAGGCCCAGGCGGCGGACGGGGGCGGCGAGCAGCAGGTCGGCGGTGACGGCGGCGAGCAGGGGCAGCATGACCACGCCGATGCCCGTCCAGGAGGGGAGGAGCAGACCGACCAGGAGGGCGCCGAGGGCGGCGATGAGGGCCGTTCGGCCGGTCAGGGCCATGGGGTGGCTGGGCTCGCTTTCTGGGAGTGCGGACGGCGGTGGGCCGGGGCGCGGGGGCCCCGGCCCGGGTGGGCTACCGGGGTGCGGGCGTCTGGGCGAGGACGGCCTGGATGACGCTGTCGGCGGTGGTGCCCTCCATCTCGGCCTCGGCGCGCAGCTGGACGCGGTGGCGCAGGGTGGGCAGGGCCAGCGCCTTGACGTCGTCGGGGGTGACGTAGTCGCGGCCGGCCAGCCAGGCCCAGGCCCGGGAGGTGTTGAGCAGGGCGGTGGCGCCGCGCGGGGAGACGCCCATGGCGAGCGAGGGCGACTGCCGGGTGGCCCGGACCAGGTCGACGATGTAGGCGAGGACCTCGGGGGAGACCGTCAGCTTCGCGACCTGGGCGCGGGCGGCGGCCAGGTGCGCGGCGGTGGCGACCGGGCGGACGCCGGCCGAGGCGAGGTCGCGCGGGTCGAAGCCGTTCGCGTGCCGGGACAGCACCTGGAACTCCTGGTCGCGGGTCGGCAGCGGGAGGATCAGCTTCATCAGGAAGCGGTCGAGCTGGGCCTCGGGCAGCGGGTAGGTGCCCTCGTACTCGACCGGGTTCTGGGTGGCGGCGACCAGGAACGGCTCGGGGAGCCTGCGGGGCTCGCCGTCGACGGTGACCTGGCGCTCCTCCATGGCCTCCAGCAGGGACGCCTGGGTCTTGGGCGGGGTGCGGTTGATCTCGTCGGCGAGCAGCAGGTTGGTGAAGACCGGGCCGGGCTGGAAGGAGAACTCGGCGGTGCGGGAGTCGTAGACCAGCGAGCCGGTGACGTCGCCGGGCATCAGGTCGGGGGTGAACTGGATGCGCTTGGTCTCCACGTCGAGGGCGGTGGCCAGGGTGCGCACCAGCAGGGTCTTGGCGACGCCGGGGACGCCCTCCAGCAGGACGTGGCCGCCGCAGAGCAGGGCCACGACGATGCCGGTGACGGCGGCGTCCTGGCCGACCACGGCCTTGGCGATCTCCTCGCGCAGGCCGGTGAGGGCGGCGCGGGCGTCGCCGGACTGCGCCGGGACGGTCTTGAGCAGCTGGTCGGTCACGGCTGTCGTACCTGCCATTCCATGTCGTCGAGGTCGTGGGCGAGCCGCAGCAGTGCGGCGTCGTCGGTGGGGGCCGGTCCGTACAGCAGGAGCTGGAGGTCGGCGGCGGGGCGTCCGAGCCTGGCGGCGGCGGCCTCGGTGAGGACGGCCGGGTCGGGTTCCCGGGAGGTGTGCGGGAGGCCGAGGGCGGTGGCGGTGCGGCGGCGGGCGGCGCGGCGCAGCGTCTCGGCGGCGTGGCCGCGTGCGTTCGCCCGGCGGTAGAGCCGGGCGCGGCCCTCGGTGGTCTCGGAGGCGCGGACCACGGCGGGGAGCCGTTCGGTGAGCACCGGGCCGAGGCGGCGGCCGCGCCAGGCGGCGGCGAGCAGGCCGGCGACGAGGAGCTGCAGGGCGCCCCAGTACCAGCCGTCGGGGACGTAGTCGGTGATGTCCCGGTTCTCGTCGGTGGTCCGGGGGGCGGCGCTGCGGTCGAGGGTCTGCCAGACCAGGTTCGGGTGGGCGCCGAGCAGGCCGAGGGCGAGGGCGGCGTTGCCGTCGTGGTCGAGGGCCTGGTTGGTGAGCAGGTCGCCGCTGCCGAGGACGACCACCTGCTGGTCGCCGCGGGTGCGGCTGAGCAGGGTGGTGCGGCTTCCGGCCGGGTAGCAGGCGGTGTCGCCGGGGCGGCCGTCGTAGCTCTGGCCGCCGACGGTGGCGGCGCCGGCGTTGACGGCCTCGGGCAGCGTGCAGTCGGGGGAGAGCGCGGAGAAGCTGCCGGTGGGGTAGCTGGAGGAGGTGACGCCGGGGGCGAAGGCGTTCAGCAGGGGCTGCTCGGGGGCGATCAGGACCAGGCGGCTGCGGGCGCCGCGGTGGTTCGCGGCGAGTTCGGCGAGGTCCTGGTAGGCGAGTTCGTCGGGGTAGGTGAGGACGACGGTGGTGTCGTCGGCGCGCAGGGCGGCGGCGAGCTCGGCGGGGCCGGAGGCGGTGCGCGAGGAGATGCCGTACCGGCCGAGCAGCTGGTCGGCGGCGCGGGTGCCGCGCGGGTCGCCGGCCCGCGGGTCGAGCGGGTAGTAGGCGGAGCCGCCGGGGATGGTCGCGACCAGGCCGGCGGCCAGCAGCACGACCAGGGCGCTCAGCAGCCACCAGCGGGAGCGCCGCCAGCGGGTGCGCGGGCTTGGTCCGGGGCGGCCGGGGGCGGTGGCGGGCGCGGCGCCGGCCGGGTCGGCCGGTTCGGCGGTGGCGGGCGGCGGGGCGGTGGTGGTCATGCGGTTCCTCCGCCGGCCGGGACGGGCTGGGGACGGGTGCGTCCGAGGGCCTGGTCGAGGTCGGCGAGCAGCCGGTAGGCGCGTTCGTCGGCGGGCCGTTCGCCGAACGCGACGTCGTCGAACAGCCGGGCCGCGGAGGCCAGCGGGCCGGCCTGTTCGGGCAGGGCGCGGCCGGCCTCGGCGGCGGCCTCGTCGGCGGTGCGGCCGGGGCGGGGGGAGAGCACGGTGCGTTCCTCCAGGCCGCGGACCAGGGCGCGCATCTGCTCGCGGACGGCGTCCTCCCAGGCGCCGCGGGCGGCGTGCGCGGCGGCGTCGGCGCGGTGCTCGGCGGCGCTGCGCGGGCCCGGGGCGCCGGTGAACAGCGCGCCGCCGGCCCGGGCGGCCCGGCGGGGCGCGCCGTAGCGCCGCCAGGCCAGCACGCCCAGGACGAGGAGGACGACGAGCACGACGGCGAGCGCGGCGTTGCCGCCGCCGCCGAGGGGTTCGGCGATGCCGCCCAGGGCCCGGTCGACCTGCTCCCTGACCCAGTCGTAGCAGCGTTGCACCAGCCCCGGTTCGTGCTGGTGGTAGACGGCCTTGCGGAGTTCCTCGTGCGCGGCCTCGCGGGCCGCGTCGCGCGGTACCCCGACCGGGGCGCCGTCGGCGAGCGGAGCGCCCTCCCCCCAGAGTCCCATGGCGGTCAGGCTCCCGACGGGGTGGTCGCGGCGGCCGGTGCGGGCATGCCGTGGCCGGGCAGGCCGTGGCCGGGCAGGCCGGCGGTGCGGGCGAGTTCCAGGTCGAGGGCCTCGCGGCGGATCCGCTGGTCGGTGTAGATCAGGGCGTCCAGGGCGCCGCCGAGCGGGACGGTGACGGTGCCGGCGACGATGCCGAAGACGGCCAGGGCGGTGATGCTGATTGCGGCGGCGCCGTCGCCGGCGGAGCCGGACAGCCCGTCGACGACCTCGGAGACGATGTCGCCGGGGACGGACAGCACGGCGCCGACCAGGGCCAGGCAGAACCGGAACACCAGCTGCAGGCCGAAGATCCGCCACCAGGAGCCGCGGGACAGCCGCCAGGAGCGCTTGACCGCGCCGAGCACGGGCTGGTGCTCCAGCACCAGGGCGGGCGCGGCCAGGGTCAGCCGGACGGTCAGCCAGACCACCGGCGGCAGGGTGAGCAGCAGCAGGGCCAGCAGTGCGGGCTGGTCGGTGACGGCGGCGAGCACGAACAGCGGGACGAACGCGACGGCGAAGGCGCCGATGCTGATCCCGGCCAGCAGCAGGCAGAGCAGGAGCAGCCGGCCGAACCGGGGCCGGACCTGGGCCCACGCCCGGCCGGCCGAGGTGTCGCGGCCGAGCAGTCCGTTGCCGACGACGGGGGCGAGCAGGCCGGAGGCGAGCACGCCGAAGAGCGTCGCCAGCGGCCACAGGTAGTTGTCGGACAGCAGGGCGGAGGTCTGGTCGCCGCTGACGTGGATCCACCAGTCGATGCCGGCCTGGAGCAGTTGGAGGGCCACGGCGAGGGCCAGGGTGAGTCCGAACGCGGCCCGCCAGTTGCGGCGGACCAGGGCGAACGTGCCGTCCATCAGTTCGCCGAAGCCGAGCGGCCGCAGCGGGACCGGGCCGGTGCCGGGCCCGGCCGGGGCGGCGGACGGGTCGAGGAGGGCGGCGGGTGCGGCGGGGGCCGAGTGGCCGGTTCCGGCGGTGCCGGACGGTGGTTCGGGAGAACCGGGTGAGGTCCAACCCGGGGTCTCGGTCATCGACGCTCCTCGTCGGGGCACCCTGGCTCGGGTGCTTCGGGGTGCTTATCGTGCCATGGTGCGCACGCGTACCCCAGGGGTGTCCCGTTGCTGATCCACAACGGTCCGGACAAGGGGCCGGGACCACAACCTTTGCGATGGTATGACTGGTTCGGTGTACGGCCGGGAGTGCGGAACGACGCACCCGTGCGGCGCAGGTCACATTCGGGTGATGAGAAGATGGAGACATGAAGGGACGTGTCCTCGTCGTCGATGACGACACCGCACTGGCCGAGATGCTCGGCATCGTGCTGCGTGGTGAAGGTTTTGAGCCGTTTTTCGTCGCTGACGGGGACAAGGCGCTGGCCGCCTTCCGGGAGACCAAGCCGGACCTCGTGCTGCTCGACCTGATGCTGCCCGGACGGGACGGCATCGACGTCTGCCGGCAGATCCGGGCCGAGTCGGGCATCCCGATCGTCATGCTGACCGCGAAGACCGACACGGTCGACATCGTGGTCGGCCTGGAGTCGGGCGCCGACGACTACGTGACCAAGCCGTTCAAGCCCAAGGAACTGGTCGCCCGGGTGCGCGCCCGGCTGCGCCGGGCCGAGGAGCCCACGCCCGAGCAGCTGACCATCGGCGACCTGGTGATCGACGTCGCCGGGCACTCGGTCAAGCGCGAGGGCCGCGGCATCCCGCTGACGCCGCTGGAGTTCGACCTGCTGGTCGCGCTGGCCCGCAAGCCCTGGCAGGTGTTCACCCGCGAGGTGCTGCTGGAGCAGGTCTGGGGCTACCGGCACGCGGCGGACACCCGCCTGGTCAACGTGCACGTGCAGCGCCTGCGCTCCAAGATCGAGAAGGACCCGGAGCGTCCGGAGATCGTGGTCACCGTGCGCGGTGTCGGTTACAAGGCCGGGCCCAGCTGAGGATGAGCGACACCGGGGCCGACCACTCCCCGTCGGACGACCGGTCCGGCGGGGAGCACGCTGTGCGCGGGGACGTGCTGAGTTCCACCACCGGCAGGCCGCGCCGGCGCCGGTGGTGGACGGTGCTGCTCGCGCCGCTGGTCCGCCCCTTCCGGCACCCGGTGGGCCGGCTGCTGGCGCTCTACCGCCGCTCGATCCAGCTGCGGGTGGTCGCGATGACCCTGCTGCTGTCCTTTGTGGTGGTGCTGGTGCTCGGCGTGGTGGTGGTCGCCCAGGTGCGCACCGGCCTGCTGGAGGCCAAGCAGAAGTCCGCGCACGGGCAGGCCCTGGGCGGCTTCCAGATCGAGCAGGACAAGATCAACGAGGCGGTCAACCTCCAGGCCAAGGCCGGTGCGACCGCCGATCCGACCCGCGACCAGATCAACGCCTGGCTGACCAAGCAGGTCTCCGACCTGGCCTCCGGCGGCTCCGGCGTCTACTCGGTGATCGCGCTCGCCCCCGGCGACCAGCAGGTCAGCGCCCCCAGCGCCGGCCTGCTCGGCGCCCGCTACTCCGGCACGATCCTGCCCGACTCGATCACCCCCGACCTGCGCCGCGCGGTCGCCGCCGACCCGACCAACCCGAAGGAGCAGCCGGTCGAGCTGCACCGCGCCCCGAACAGCCAGACCCCGCCCGGCGACGACAAGGGCCTGGCGATCGGCAAGCAGTTCACCGGCCCGGACGGCAAGCCGTACCAGCTGTACTACGTCTTCTCCTTCTACCAGGAGACCTCCACCCTCAACCTGGTGATCGGCACCCTGGCCACCGCCGGGCTGTTCCTGGTGATCCTGCTCGGCTGCATCGCCTGGGTGGTGGTCCGCCAGGTCGTCACGCCGGTGCGGATGGCCGCCGGGATCTCCGAGCGGCTCGCCGCCGGCCACTTCGACGAGCGGATGAAGGTCACCGGCACCGACGACATCGCCCGCCTGGGCGAGTCGTTCAACCGGATGGCCAACGGCCTGCAGGCGCAGATCCGCAAGCTGGAGGAGCTCTCCCGGGTGCAGCGCCGCTTCGTCTCGGACGTCTCGCACGAGCTGCGCACCCCGCTGACCACCGTCCGGATGGCCGCCGACCTGATCTACGACAGCCGCGAGGACCTGGACCCGATGGCGGCCCGCTCCGCCGAACTGCTCCAGGACCAGCTGGACCGCTTCGAGTCGCTGCTCGCCGACCTGCTGGAGATCAGCCGGTTCGACGCGGGCGCGGCGATCCTGGACGCCGAACCGGTCGACCTGCGCGACATCGTGACCCGGGTGGTGGAGGCCGCCGACCCGCTGGCCCGGGCCAAGGGCAGCGCGGTGCTGATCCGCGGCGCCGAGAACCCGGTGCTGGCCGAGGTCGACGGCCGCCGGATCGAGCGCATCCTGCGCAACCTGGTGGTCAACGCCCTGGAGCACGGCGAGGGCCGGGACGTGGTGATCCGGCTCGGCTCGGCCGAGGGCGCGGTCGCCGTCGGCGTGCGCGACTACGGCATCGGCCTCAAGCCGGGCGAGGCGTCCCGGGTGTTCCACCGCTTCTGGCGGGCCGACCCGTCCCGGGTGCGGACCACCGGCGGCACCGGCCTCGGCCTGTCCATCGCGGTCGAGGACGCCCACCTGCACGGCGGCTGGCTCCAGGCGTGGGGCGAGCCCGGCGGCGGCTCGCACTTCCGGCTGACCCTGCCGCGCACCCGCGGCGGCGAGATCTCCCGGGCCCCGTTCCGGCTGGAGCCGGAGGACTCCCGCTACAACCGCGGGATGTCCTCGGCGGGCGCCCCCTACCGCCGCGCCGCGCGCGGCGCGGGCGCGCTGCCCGGCGGCGAGTCCACGTCCGTCCCGGAGACCCCGGACACCGACCGGCACGCCTTCGGCCCCGGCCTCGGCGGCGTGCTCAGCATCGGCCCCGGCCTGGGCCGGCCCGCCGCCGCCCCGGTCTCCGACCCCTCGGACGTCACGGGTTACGGTGCCACCGGCGCGCAGGTCGTGGTCGACCGGGGCCGCCCGAACCCGTCGGCCCCGCCCGCCCCGGACACCGCCGACACCGACCAGGAGGGGACCGCCGGTGGACAGGACCGACAGGACGGCTGACCGGCGGGTCCTCGCGGTGGGCTGGGCGGTGCTGCTGGCGACCGCCGCGACCGGCTGCGTCTCGATGCCCTCCAGCGGCGACCCGCACACCCTGGAGGTCTCGCAGAACGCCGCCGACAGCCTCCAGGTGCACGTCTACCCGGTCGCCCCGCACAAGGGCGAGAGCCCCCGGGACCTGCTGGCCGGCTTCCTGGACTCCTCCAACGCCGACCAGGCCAACTACGACACCGCCAAGCAGTACCTGACCTCCGCCGCCGCCGGGAACTGGAAGCCGGACGAGGGCGTGGTGGTGCTGGACGGCGCCCCGGTCCTGAGCGGCACCGCCGTCGCCGACGACGACACCACCGTCCGGATGACCGTCGGCGGCAAGCAGGTCGCCGGGCTGGACGCCCAGCACACCTACAAGGTCCACACCGGCGAGACCTACCGCGAGGCGTTCACCTTCGTGAAGGTGCCCGACGGCCCCGACAAGGGCGAGTGGCGGATCAGCGACCTGCCGAACGGCCTGATCGTCGACCAGACCAACTTCAAGAACACCTACAAGCCGGTCCACCGGTACTTCTTCGCGGCGAACGACCCCTCCACCGCCCGCCCGCAGGCCGCCCAGGTGCTGGTGCCCGACCCGATCTACCTGCGCCGCCGAATAGACCCGCTGACCGAGGCCGCCCAGGCCGCCGCGGCCGGCCCGTCCCGCTGGCTCGACCCGGTGGCCACCTCCGCGCTGGACGGCGTCCGGGTGCGCAGCGCCGTCATCGGCGACAACCGGGTGGCCACCGTCAAGCTGGAGGGCGGCGACCCGGCCGCCTGCAAGCAGATGGCCCAGCAGCTCTTCCAGACCCTGGCCGACCAGCAGAGCAAGCTGGACCGGCTCGACCTGTCGACCGGCGGCGGCGGCTGCTCGCTCAGCAGCACCGAGGCCGCGCTGGTCGCCCCCGGCGTGCTGGCCGGCGCCGAGAACGGCGTGCAGGCGTTCATCCAGCTCTCGGACGGCCGGCTCACCCGCTACTACCAGGAGGGGACGGGGCCCACCCCCGTCCCCGGCGTGCTCGGCCAGGTGCCGCAGGCCGGCCAGTTCCGCCCCGGCACCGTTGCGGTCCGCCGGGACACCGCCGTCGCCGCCGTGGTCGGCGCCGACGGCCGCGACCTGGTCGAGGCCGAGCTCACCGACGGCGGCAAGTACGGCGAGCCGATCGTGCACAGCGCCGCCCCCGAGGCCGGCAAGGGCCTGGCCTCGCCCAGCTGGGACGGCCGGCAGGACCTCTGGCTGGTCGACCGGGACCCGGCCCGGCCCCGGGTGCTGATGGTGCGCGACCGCGCCGTCGTGGAGGCCGCGGTCGAGGGGCTGGACGGGCGCACCGTGCAGTCGCTGCGGATCTCCTCCGACGGCACCCGGATCGCCCTGCTGGTCGGCCGGGCCGGCGGCCCCACCCGGCTGCTGCTCGGCCTGGTCCAGCACGGCGGCACCTCGAAGGAGCCGACCGCCCGGATCACCGCGCTGACCGACATCGCGCCCCAGCTGACCGAGGTCGCCGCCGTCGCCTGGGGCGACACCGACCAGCTGGTGGTGCTCGGCAAGGAGACCGACCGGCTGCAGCAGCTGTACTTCCTGAGCACCGACGGCTCGCAGTCCACCGACTACCCGCTGCAGGGCGGCAGCGCCATGACGGCGCTCTCCGCGACCGAGGCCCGGCTGTCGGCCGACCCGACCAACCCGGCCAACCCGGCCGTGCTCACCTCCTCCGAGGAGGGCCTGTACCGGCTCAAGGACAACCAGTGGCACGAGGTGTCCGACAAGCCCCAGGCCAAGGCGTTCATCTACCCGGGCTGAGCCCGGCCTCCCCGGCGGCCTCCCCCGCCGCCGCGCCGCGCCGCCCGGCCCCCGCACCGCGCCGGGCGGTCGCCGCGACGGTGGCCGCCGCCCGCGGCGGGCAGCCC
>NZ_JBHUWH010000210.1:0-12915 GCF_042670125.1 Kitasatospora sp. NPDC057198
GCCCGGAGCGAAGGTTCGCTCCGGGCCCCTCGGCCTGTCGGGTCTCCCGGGCCGCTACGCGGCGGCCAGGGCGGCCGGACGGCCGGCGTGCATGGTGGTGAGGTTGGCGGCCAGGCGCTGCGGGTCCTGGGCCAGCCACAGCCGGACGGCGGCTCCGAGCATGATGCAGGAGGAGCCGAGCCGGACGCCGGTGGACTGGGCGATCCGCGCAGTGGCGATGGTGAGCAGGTCGGCCAGCTCGGTGGGGAGCCAGACGGTGAGCGCGCAGGGCGCGGGCGTGGTGATGGCGGCGAGCAGCCGGTAGGCGTCCGCCGGGCAGTGCAGCGTGGGCAGGACGTCCAGCAGCCCGTCGGCGACGACCTCGGAGACGTCGCTGTGGTGGCCCTGGGCGAGCCGTCGCAGCAGCGTGCGTTCCGCTGCGGTGATTCGGACGGTCATGATGACCTCGTCGCACTCCATGGTGCGGCCCTCCTCGCGGCTTCGTGGTGCGTGGGTGTTGGGGGGTGGTGGTGCGGGGGGAGGCGTCAGACGCCGGCGTAGGAGTGCTTGCCGGTGATGAAGATGTTGACGCCGTAGAAGTTGAACAGCCAGCAGGCGAAGGCGAGCAGCGCCAGGTAGGCGGCCTTGCGGCCGCGCCAGCCGGCGGTGGCGCGGGCGTGCAGGTAGGCGGCGTAGGCGACCCAGGTGATGAAGGACCAGGTCTCCTTCGGGTCCCACTCCCAGTACTTGCCCCAGGCGGCCTCGGCCCAGATCGCGCCCGCGATGATGGTGAACGTCCAGAGCGGGAAGATCACGGCGTTGATGCGGTAGGAGAGCTTGTCCAGGGTGCCGGAGGCGGGCAGCCGCTCCATCAGGTTGGCGGCGCGGACGGTCAGCCCGGCCGCGACGCGGTGCTCGTAGCGGTCCTTGAGCAGGTAGGCCAGGGTGGTGACGAACGCGGCGAAGAAGGCGCCGCCGCAGATGGTCGCGGTGGAGACGTGGATGCCGAGCCAGTAGGAGTGCAGGGCGGGGACGAGCTGCTCGGAGTCGGTGTAGAGGACGACGACGGCGACGCCGAGGATCAGCAGCGCGACGACCGTCACCGGCAGGCCGAGCCAGCGGACGTTCTTCCCGGTGGCGAGCAGGAGCACGTACGCGCCGACCATCATCAGGGCGAAGGCGCACGAGAACTCGTACATGTTGCCCCACGGCCAGCGCATCACCGACAGGCCGCGGGTGGCCACGCTGGCGGCGTGCAGCAGCAGGCCGAGGACGGTCAGCGAGACCGCCATCCGGCCGACCAGGTCGGCCTTCTCGCTGGTGCCGGCCGGGCCGGCGCCGTCGGCCGGGCCGCCGTCGCCGCGGCCGCTGGTGACGGTGGTGGCGCCGGCGTCGGCGAGCGCGGTGCGGGTGAGCGTGGTGGTGCCGCCGCCCTGGGAGGCGACGGTGACGGTGACCTTGCGGACGCCCTTGGCCGCGTCCGCGGAGTCGGCGACGGACTCGGCCAGGGTGCTCTGCTGCGCGGAGCGGACGGCGACGCCGCCCTTGGCGCCGAACGTCCACTCGAAGATCTGGGCGAACATCGCCAGGGTGTAGACGGTCATCGCCGAGTAGATGAGGTAGTTGGAGATGTTGGCCAACTGGGTGTCGACCTGCGCGAGCAGCACCGTCTACTCCTTGGTTTCCGGGGCGGTGGGGACGGCAGCGGCCGGGGAGTCGGCTGCGGCGGGTGCGTCGTCTGCGGGGGTGCCGGACCCCGGGGGTGTGTCGGCGGCCGGGGGGGTGTCGGCGGCCGGGGCGTCGTCCTGGAGCTCGACGGCGATCTCGGCGAGCTCCTCGGCGGTGCGGGCGGACTCGCTGCGGCCCAGGCCGGCCACCTCGACCAGGGTGCGGCCGTCGGGGGCGGCCACCGCGCGGACCCAGATCCGGCGGCGCTGGACGAACAGCGAGCCGATCAGGCCGAGGATCGCGGTAACGGCGCCAAGCAGCGCGACCACGTTGCCGGGGCGGTGCGAGACGGTGAAGTTGGCCCACTGCTGGTAGCCGTCGAAGGTGATGCTGCCGTAGCCGTCGGGCAGCTTCCAGCCCTCGCCGACCTTGAGGATCGCGGTGGCGGGCGCGTCGTTGACCTTGAGCTGGGTCATCGCCTTGTCGTCCAGCTCGTACACGTTCTGCGGCAGGCCGCTGTCGGTGCGCAGGTCGCCGGCGTAGACGTTGAGGACCAGCCGGGGGTCGGCGGCGGCCGGGAAGGTCGAGATCGGGCCGGTGCCGGTGAAGTCGGCGGCGGCGGTGGGCAGGAAGAAGCCCTTGAAGGCCAGCTGGGTCTTCTGGCCGTCGGGGCCGGTGCCGTAGTCGTTGACCTTGATCACGCCGGGCGAGGTGACGTTGCTGTCCTGCGGCAGGAACACCGTCGGACCGCGGTAGACGATCTCGTCCTCGGCATTGCGGACGGTCACCACCGGGGCGAAGCCGTGCGCGGTCAGGAAGACCTTGGAACCGCCCACCTCCAGCGGGTGGTTGACCTCGATCCTGGCGTTCTTCTGCTTGCCGGAGTCGGCGCCGTCCCAGTAGCGGACGTTGGCGATGAACTCCTTGGCGGTGCCGGCCGCCGGGCCCGAGGTCTGGTAGCCGGCGGTGAAGCCGTCCAGCTTGAAGCCGAAGGCGTCCAGGTCGTCGACGCCGTAGAACCGGGAGCCGGTGAAGTCGTCGAGCTGGGTGGTGGTGTTGGAGTAGCCCTGGCCCTCCAGCACGATCTTGGTGCCGGAGCCGCTGGCCAGGCTGGCCCAGGCGAAGCCGGTCAGCAGGGCGAACAGCGCGAAGTGGAACAGCAGGTTGCCGACCTCGCGCAGGTAGCCCTTCTCGGCGGCCACCGAGCCGGGGTCGGCGGCGACCCGGAAGCGGCGCTTCCTCAGCAGCCGGTCGGCGGCCGCGTTGACCTGCTCCGGGTCGGCGTCGGTGTGCCAGGCCGCGTAGACCGGCATCCGGGTCAGGTTGCGCGGGGCGGCCGGGGGCTGGGCGCGCAGCACGCCGACGAACTGCCAGGTGCGCGGCAGGATGCAGCCGGCCAGCGAGACGAACAGCAGGATGTAGATCGCGGAGAACCACACCGAGCTGTAGACGTCGAAGAGTTGGAGCTTCTCGTAGAGCGGGGCGAGGCCCTTGTGGGCGTTCTTCCACTCCGCGACCTTGAAGGCGTTGGTGTTCTGCGGCACCAGCGAGCCGGGGATGGCCGCCAGCGACAGCAGGAACAGCAGCAGCAGGGCGACCCGCATCGAGGTGAGCTGGCGCCAGAACCAGCGCAGCCAGCCGAACGCGCCTATGCCCGCCGGCACCGCGTCGTTCTCCTCGGGCGCGGTGCTGAGCCGCTCGACGTCGGGCTCCGCGGCGTCGGCCGGCTGGGGGCTGGTCTTGGTGTCGCTCACGGTCAGATTCCGATCGAGAAGTTCTCGGTGAGGTACTGGAGCTGGTTGACCATCGAGTCCCACACCCCCGTCACCAGGGCCAGGCCGACGGCGACGAGCATGCCGCCGCCGATCCGCATGACCCACTGGTAGTGCCGCTTGACCCAGCCGAAGGCGCCCAGCGCCTTGCGGAACGCCAGGGCCGCCAGGACGAACGGTACGCCGAGGCCCAGGCAGTAGGCCGTCATCAGCAGCGCGCCGCGCCCGGCGCTGGCCTGGTCGATGGCCAGGCCCTGGATCGCCGCCAGGGTCGGTCCGATGCACGGCGTCCAGCCGACGCCGAACACCAGGCCGAGCAGCGGGGCGCCGGCCAGGCCGATCGCGGGGCGGCGGTGGGTGCGCAGTTCGCGCATCGTGAAGCCGGGCAGCAGGCCCATGAAGGCCAGGCCCATCAGCACGGTGAGCACGCCCATCACGATCGAGATGACCTGCTTGTGCTCCTTCAGGGTGTTGCCGAAGGAACCGAACAGCGCGCCGCCGGAGACGAACACCACGGCGAAGCCGAGCACGAACAGCAGCGATCCGGCCAGCATCCGGCCGCGCCGGGCGCCCCTGGCGTCGGAGAGGTCGGCGGCGGAGAAGCCGGTGACGTAGCTGAGGTAGCCGGGCACCAGCGGCAGCACGCACGGCGAGAAGAACGAGACCAGCCCGGCGGCCAGCGCGATCGGCAGGGCGAGCACCAGCGCGCCGCTGCCGACCGTCTCGTTGTACCCGATGTCGGCCGCTGCCAGCAGGGTGCTCACTTCGACTCCGCCAGCACCGGGTCGACCATCTTCTGCAGGTCCTCGGCGGACATCGCGCGCATGGCGCGGGCGGCCAGCCGGCCGTCCTTGTCGATCACGATGGTGGTCGGGATGGACTGCGGGTTGAGGCTGCCCTTGGGGAACTTGAGGATCTCGGCGCCGTCCGGGTCGTAGATGCTCGGGTAGGTCACCCCGAAGTTCTTCTCGAACGCGACGGCGTTGGCGGGGTCGGTGTCCCGGGTGTTGATGCCGAGGAACTGGACCTGGTCGCCGTACTTCTGGCTGGTCTCCTGCAGGCCCTTGGCCTCGGCCCGGCACGGGCTGCACCAGGAGCCCCAGATGTTGAGGACGACCACCTTGCCGCGGTAGTCGGAGAGCTTGAGGCTGCCGCCGCCGTCCAGCGGGGTGCCGGTGATGTCGGGCGCGGCGACCCGCTCGGCGGGGCTCGCGGTGGCGATGCCGCCCTTGCCGGTGACGAAGCCGACCCCCTTGTCGCCACTGCCGGAACCGGAGCTGGAGCACCCGGCGAGAACCAGGGCGGTGGCCGCGCCGAGGGCGGCGGTGAGGCGGGCGCGGCGGCTGGACGTCGGTGACATGTGAAAAGTTTCGCATGGCTCTTCGGCCCGTTTTAGGGGGGTCCGGCCTTGTCGGACGGACCCCCCTTGACCTGCGCGTTTACCTCTTATGATCGTCTTAATTCGGGCATATCGCCGCCCGCTGCCCTTACTCGGGAGGGGCCGGGTGTGAGCTACGCCCCGAAGCTCTTGCCCACCGGCTTGTCGCCCTTCTTGCCCTTGCCCACCAGGTGGGCCGGCAGCAGGTCCCGGGCCGGCTCGCGGTAGCCGATCGAGACGATCCGGTCGCCCTCGTAGGTGAAGCTGGTCAGCGAGGCCAGCGAGCACTGCCGGCGGCGCGGGTCGTGCCACAGCCGGCGCCGCTCCGCGAACGAGCGCAGGATCCAGATCGGCAGCTGGTGGCTGACGCACACCGCCTCGTGCCCGCGCGCCGCGTCCCGGGCCGCCGCGATCGCGCCCATCATCCGCACCACCTGGTCGATGTACGGCTCGCCCCAGGACGGCTTGAACGGGTTGGTCAGGTACTTCCAGTAGCCCGGGTTGCGCAGCGAACCGTCGCCGACCCCGAAGGTCTTGCCCTCGAAGACGTTCTCCGCCTCGATCAGCCGCTCGTCGGCCGCCACCTCGAGGCCGTGCGCCTTGGCGATCGGCTGGGCGGTCTCCTGCGCCCGCTCCAGCGGCGAGGCCACCACGTACGTGATGTCCCGGTCCTTGAGGTGCTCGCCGACCCGCTCGGCCATCTCCCGGCCCAGCTCGGACAGGTGGTAGTCCGGGAGGCGGCCGTAGAGCACGCCCTCCGGGTTGTGCACCTCGCCGTGCCGCATCACGTGCACGACGGTGACGTCCTGGTTCTTCCCGGTCACTTGGCGGTCTCCTCGGTGGCCTCGGCGGCGGCACGGGCGGCGGCGGGCAGGGCGGCGGCGATCCGCTCGATCGCGCGCCCGTCGTGCGCGGCCGAGACGAACCAGGACTCGAAGGCCGACGGCGGCAGGTAGACGCCCTGGCTCAGCATCGAGTGGAAGAAGGAGTTGTAGCGGAACGCCTGCTGGGTGCGCGCCTCGTCGTAGTTGGTGACCTGCTGGTCGGTGAAGAAGACCGAGAACATGTTGCCCGCGCTCTGCAGCCGGTGCGCCACGCCCTCCTTGGCGAGCGCCTCGGTGACCAGGCCGGACACCTCGGCGGCGGCCCGGTCCACGGCCGCGTACGCCTCGTCGGTGCAGTGCCGCAGCTGGGCCAGGCCCGCGGCGGTGGCGATCGGGTTCCCGGAGAGCGTGCCCGCCTGGTAGACCGGGCCGGCCGGGGCGAGCTGCGCCATCACGTCGGCGCGGCCGCCGAACGCGGCGGCGGGGAAGCCGCCGCCCATCACCTTGCCGAAGGTCAGCAGGTCCGGCGCCCAGCCCTCCACGGCGGCCTCCAGGCCGTACCAGCCCGCCTTGGAGACCCGGAAGCCGGTCATCACCTCGTCCGAGACGAACAGCGCGCCGTCGGCCCGGCAGAGTTCGGCCAGGCCCCGGTTGAAGCCGGGCAGCGGCGGGACGACGCCCATGTTGCCGGGCGACGCCTCGGTGATCACGCAGGCGATCTCGCCGGGGTGGGCGGCGAAGGCCGCCCGGACGGCGTCCAGGTCGTTGTAGGGCAGCACGATGGTGTCGCCGGCCTGGGCGCCGGTCACGCCCGGGGTGTCCGGCAGGCCGAAGGTGGCGACACCGGAACCGGCGGCGGCCAGCAGCGCGTCCACGTGACCGTGGTAACACCCGGCGAACTTCACCACCTTCGCGCGGCCGGTGAAGCCGCGGGCCAGCCGGATCGCCGACATGGTCGCCTCGGTGCCGCTGGAGACCAGGCGCACCTGCTCGACCGGCGCGATCCGGGAGACGATCTCCTCGGCCAGTTCCACCTCGCCCTGCCCCGGCGTCCCGAACGAGGTGCCCAGGGCCACCGCCCGCTGCACCGCCTCGACCACCGCCGGGTGGGCGTGGCCGAGCAGCATCGGCCCCCAGGAACAGACCAGGTCCACGTACTCGCGGCCGTCCGCGTCGGTCAGGTACGGGCCGGAACCGGACACCATGAAGCGGGGCGTGCCGCCGACCGCGCGGAAGGCGCGCACCGGCGAGTTGACGCCGCCGGGGGTGACGGCCAGGGCGCGGTCGAACAGCGACTGGGACTGGGGGGCTTCGTACGGGTAGCTCATTCTGCTCGCTCATCCGTTGGGTGCTGGGAACGGCCGGGAACCGCTCTTACCCGCACATGGTCTCAAATCGTGTCCTGGCGTTCTGCATGTCGGGCCCGATCATCTGGAACGATGATCCGTGTGCTGCTCCCCTCACCGGCTGTGCCGAAGGTAAGGTCGGGTGACGCGCGCTCGTGTAGCACGCCGGCAGACGGGTAAGGGGCATGTTCGGGAGGGACGCCGAGCGTGCGAGGGTCTGTCGATTCCGGCGAGTTCCGGTGAGGATGGTCCGAGTGTCCGAGAGGCAGGACGGTTTCGACGAGGCCGCGGGGCGCAGCCGCCGGCCCGGCGAGACCGGCGGGGGTACGGGAACGGGCAGGGGAAGGAGGGGCGAGGGCAGAGTGGGGGTCACCTACAAGTACTTCGGCGCTCCGGACCGCGCGACCGCCGCCAGGGTTCCCACCGCCCTCGGTCCCGGCGGCCTCGGCCTCGACGCCGGCGAACTCGGCGCCCTCGGCCGGCTCGGCGACCTGATGGAGACCAGCGGCTCCGCCGGCGGCCACCTCTCCACCAAGATCAAGCCCGAGACGATGAGCGCGATGGTGCTCACCGGCATCCAGGGCGTCCCGCTGCACCACGTCCCCCCGCTCGAACTGGTCGTCCTCCACCCCGACTACGCGGTCGTCCAGCTCCCGCACACCGTGGTCGAACCCCTCCGCAAGGCCGACGAGACCGAGCTCGGCGCCGCCGCCTTCATCTGGTCCACCGTCCCCGACCGCCGCGGCCCGCGGGACGCCTTCGTCATCTACCAGATGCTCCACGAGTGGCAGGACTTCGCCAACCGCCTCCACGAGGCCGGGCACCAGCTGTACTGCCTGGTCTGGCCCTGACGCGAAGAGCCCCGCCGGGGGGTTCGGGAAGAACGGCGAGAGAGCCCCGCGAGAGAGCACCGTCAGGGGCTCGGGGAACGGCGAGGCCCAGTCTGCTGGCGGTGCACTGCCGTTGGGCGCATCGGCTTCGGGTTCTGTTTACGGCACGCAGCAGCACGGACACTTCGATGGGCTCCGGCCACCAGCAGCACGGACCCGCCGTTCCCCGGGCCCCTGACGGGGCCCATGCGCAGCACGGAGCCGCCGTTCCCCGGGCCCCTGGTGGGGCCTGGGGTCAGCTTCCGGCTGCGGTGCGGAGGAAGGGCAGGAAGGCGGTGACGGCCGGGGTGGGGAGGTGGCCGCGGCGGGTGGCGGTGTGGACGTGGCGGACGGGGGTGTCCTCCGGGTGCAGGGGGACGAGGGCGAGGTCGGGCCGGGCTGCTCGGGCCGCCAGCGAGGGGATCAGGGTGATGCCCGAACCGGCGGCGACCAGGCCGAGTTTGGCCGTCCAGCCGGCCACCTCGTGCTCGATCCGGGGTTGGAAGCCGCTGCGGACGCAGGCCGCCAGCAGGGTGGTCTCGGGGCGGCGGCTGGCGGCGATCCACGGCTCGTCCGCGAGCTCGGCCAGCCGCAGGCGGCGGCGCCGGGCCAGCCGGTGGCTGCGCGGGACGGCCACCAGGACGGGGTCGTCCACCAGCCGGTGCAGCTCGAACCGCTCGGTGTCGTACGGGTGTTCCGGGTAGGCAGTGACCAGGGCGAGGTCGATCGAGCCGTCCGCGAGCAGGTCGAGCAGCGCGCCGGACAGCCCCTCGGTGAGGGTCGGGGCGATCGCCGGGTGGGCGGCCCGGAAGGCGGCCAGCGCGGCCGGGACGAGGGCGGCGTTGGCGCTGTCGAAGGCTCCGAGCCGCAGCCGTCCGGCGCCCAGTCCGGTGAGCGCGGCCAGGTCGCGGCGGGCGCCGTCGAGCCGCTCCAGCAGCGCCTCGGCGTGCGGCAGCAGCGTCCGCCCGTGCTCGGTCAGGCTCACGCCGCGGGGCAACCGGTCGAACAGCACAACGCCCAACTCGCCCTCCAGCGAGGCGATCTGACGCGAGATCGCGGACTGCGTCCAGCCCAGTCGCTCCCCCGCCGCGGTGAACGAACCGAGCCGGGCCGCGGTGCGGAAGACCTCCAGCCAAGCCATGTCCATTCCGCATGGCTACCATGCCGGACATTCGTTTGTCGCCTCCCTCCGCCGCGCCTAGCGTGGTCGGCATGGAGATCACGGAGCGGGTGGCAGTGCTGGGGCTGGGCCGGATGGGGCTTCCGATGGCCCACCGACTGGGCGGCGCGGCAAGGGAGTTGGTGGTCTGGAACCGGACCCCGGGCCGGGCGGAGGGCCTCACCGAGGCGGCCTCCCCCGAGGAGGCGGTGCGCGGCGCCGGTGTGGTGGTGACGATGCTCTCCGACCCGACGGCGGTCGCCGCGGTCGCGGACCGGTTCCGCCCCGCACTCGCCCCGGGCACGCTGTGGATCGACATGTCCTCGATCGGCCCGGCGGCCGTCGCCGACCAGCGCGACCGGCTCCCCGACGGCGTCGACCTGGTGGACGCCCCCGTGCTCGGCAGCGTCGACGCGGCCGCGACCGGCTCGCTGGTCGTCTACGCGGGCGGCGAGGACCCCGCGCTGGAGCGGGCGCAGCCGCTGCTGGAGCACTTCGGCCGGGTGGTCCGCTGCGGCGGGCCCGGTGCGGGGGCGGCCCTCAAGATCGTCATGATGGGCGCCGTCGTCAGCGCGGTGACCGTGGTCGGCGAGGCGCTGGCCGTCGCCGAACGCCTCGGCGTCCCCGCCGCGCAGGCCCGCCGCGCCCTGGCCGCGGGCCCGCTGGCGGGCGTGATGGCCCGGATCGACAGCACCGGCGCGGACTTCCCGATCCGCCTCGCCGCCAAGGACCTCGCCCTCGCCGACGGCGGCCCCGTCTTCGCCGCCGCCCTCGCCACCCTCCTCGCCGACCCGGCCCGCGCCGAGCTCGACCTCGCGGCCGCCGCCGGGTGAGGCCGACCGAGAGCCCCCACCGGGGGCTCGGGGAACGGCGAGGCCCGGTCTGCTGACGGTTCACTGCCGGAGCGTGCATCGGCTTCTGGTTCTGTTCAAGACACGCAGCAGCACGGACACTTCGATGGGCTCCGGCCACCAGCAGCACGGACCCGCCGTTCCCCGGGCCCCTTGGTGCATGCCCGTCTGCCGACAGTTCCCCGGGCCCCTGGTGGGTGCATGCTTGCTCGGGCGAGGGCAACGGCGGTCGGCAGGGTGGGGACCACGGCGAGCGCGGCGAAGCCGGTCAGGAAGGTGAGGGCGGCGAAGCAGGCGGTGGCCGCCCGGTGCTCCCGGGCGAAGATTCCTTCCACGGTGCGGGCTCCCTCGGTGGAATCGGACGACGACCCTCAAAGGTCTCTACCAATTCCGTTCGCCCGCAAGCGGTTTTCCTCCGCCGCGCCTCCCGCCCGCACCCCCTCGGAGCACCAATTGTCCCATGCCGCAAGCCATTTGGCGATCTTCGAAACGGTGGCTAGGCTCGCCCGGCACTCCACCGACCTTCCAGGGGGGAACCACCGATGACCGCGCCCGCCAGGCCGCCGCTGCCGTTCGACTTCATGCGGCCCGTCCCGTCCTTCACGCTGCTCAGCGCCGACGTCGCCGACGGCGGCCGGCTCGGCGAGGAGCAGGCGTACCGGGGCGGGAACCGTTCGCCGCAGCTCGGTTGGTCCGGCTTCCCGCCGGAGACGAAGAGCTTCGCGGTGACCTGCTTCGACCCGGACGCGCCGACCGGCTGCGGGTGGTGGCACTGGCTGCTGACCGACCTCCCGGCCGGCACCACCGGGCTGCCCGCCGGGGCGGGCGGCGGCGACTTCCCGGGCCTGCCCGCCGGGGCGGTGCACGGCCGCAACGACTACGGGAGCAACGACTTCGGCGGCGCCGCCCCGCCGCCCGGCCACGGCCCGCACCGCTACGTGTTCGCCGTGCACGCCCTGCCGGTGGAGTCCCTCGGGCTGGCTGCGGACACCCCGGCGGCCGTGGTCAGCGGCACCCTCGGCTTCCTGGCCCTGGCCCGGGCCGTCCTGGTCGCCGAGTACGAGACCCCGGCCGACCGGGACTGACCCGGGGCGCGCGGCGGGCTCCGGCCGTCAGGGGGTGACGACCGGGAACGCCGGGTCGGACTCGTCCAGGGCCGCGAACAGCCGGTCCAGGACGGCCGGGTCGCCGCTGAGGTCGATCCCGCTGCGGCCCCGGCCGGCCAGCAGGCCGAACAGCTGGGGCTTGGTGAGCGTGACGGTCAGGTCGGCCGGGCCGGGGTCGGCGGCGGTCTCGGTGTGCACCAGGACGCCGTTGCGCAGGGTCACCCGGTGGGTGGTGCCGAGGTCGGTGAACTTCCAGACGGTGGCGAGCCGTTCGTCCCAGGCGGCGGGGCCGTTGACCCGGATCGCCAGCGAGTCGAAGACCTGGTCGACGGTGAGCGCCCCGGCGAAGTTCCCGGCCCCGAACGGCATCGCCTTCGGCGGGTGGCGCAGCTCCAGCGCGCCCATCAGGTAGCAGTTGCGCCAGGTGGCGTTCTCCGCGCCGTAGCCGAGCCGTTCGAAGACCTGCGCCAGCTGCTCCTTGGCCTCCCCGTCCTCCGGGTCGGCGAACACCGCGTGCTTGAGCAGCTGGGCGGCGAACCGCAGGTCGCCGGCGTCGGCGTACTCCCGGGCCTTGGCGAGGACGGCGTCCTGGCCGCCGATGCAGTCGACGTAGCGCTTGGCGCTCGCGGTCGGCGGGTGCTCCCACAGCGAGGCCGGGTTGCCGTCGTACCAGCCCATGTAGCGCTGGTAGACGGCCTTCACGTTGTGGCTGACCGAGCCGTAGTAGCCGCGGGCGTGCCAGGCGGAGGCCAGCGCGGGCGGGAGTTCCAGCTGCTCGGCGATCTCCGGGCCGGTGAGGCCCTGGTTGAGCAGGCGCAGGGTCTGGTCGTGCAGGTAGCCGTACAGGTCGCGCTGCTCGGCGAGGAAGCGGGTGAGTCGCTCGGTGCCCCAGGTCGGCCAGTGGTGCGAGGCGAACACCACGTCGGAGTCGGCGGCGAACAGCTCGATCGCCTCGGTGAGGTAGCGCGACCAGATCCGGGCGTCGCGGACCACCGCGCCGCGCAGGGTCAGGATGTTGTGCAGGTTGTGGGTGGCGTTCTCGGCCATGCACAGGGCGCGGCGCTCGGGCAGGAAGAAGTTCAGCTCGGACGGCGCCTCGGTGCCGGGCGTCAGCTGGAAGCGGAACAGGACGCCGTCGAGCCGCTCCTCCTGCCCGGTGCGGGTGACGTCGAGGGTGGCGGGCCGCAGGCTGGGGGTGCCGTGCGAGGCGGTGTGGCCGAGGCCCATGCCGACCAGGCCGGTCGGGCCGGCCGGCAGGTCGCCGCCGGAGTAGTAGTCGCCGCGCCGCAGCATCGCGGTGCCCGCGTAGACGTTCTCGGCGACCGAGTGCTCCATGAACCCGGACGGGGCGACGATCGGAACGTCCGCGCCCTCCTCCAGGACGCCGTCCACGCCGCCGAAGTGGTCGATGTGCGAGTGGGTGAACAGCACGGCGGTGACCGGGCGTTCGCCGCGGTGCTTGCGGTACAGCGCCAGGCCGGCCGCCGCGCACTCGGCGGACACCAGCGGGTCGACCACCACCACGCCGCGCTCGCCCTCGATCAGCGTCATGTTCGACAGGTCGAAGCCGCGGATCTGGTACACGCCCTCGGTGACCTCGAACAGGCCCGCGCGGGCGGTCAGTTGGGACTGCCGCCAGAGGCTGGGGTGGACGGTGTCGGGGCACTCGCCGGCCAGGAAGTCGGTGGCCCGGAAGTCCCACGCGACCCGCCCGTCGGCGGTGGTGACGGTGTCGGTCTCGGGCGGGGCGACCAGGCCGCGGTCCGCGTCCTCGAAGTCGGTGCGGTCGGAGTAGTCCAGCTGGTCGTGGTGGGTCACCGTACGCCTCCCGGTTCGCGGGCCGCACCCGCGCCGCTCGCGGGCGGACCCTCCCCCACCCTCCGCCGCCGCGCCCCGGCCCGGCCCGGGTTGCTGCTCCGAACCGGTGAACGGGCCCGCGGTTGTCCACAGGTCTGTGGACAAC
>NZ_JBHUWH010000211.1:0-12899 GCF_042670125.1 Kitasatospora sp. NPDC057198
CCTCAGCGCCGGCCGACCTCGGCGAGCCGGGCCAGCAGCAGCTCGGCGGTCTCCGCGGGGCGCTCCAGGGCGGGCAGGTGCCCGGCCCAGGGGAGCTCGCGGTGCTCGGCGTCCGGCAGCAGGGCCGCCAGGTCGGCGGCGATCCGCCGGAAGTCGTCCAGGTCGTGCGCGCCGGAGTAGACCAGGGTGGGGGCGACGGCCGCCCGCAGGTCGACCTCGACCCGGGTCGGGGAGACCTCCTCCGCGGGCGCCAGCTGCACCTCGTACGCGTTGCGCTGCATCACCCGGACCTTCGCCCGGGCCGCCTCGTCCGCGTCCGGTCCGAGCCAGGTGTCCACCATCAGCTCGACCGCCTCGTCCAGTCGGCCGGACTCGACCAGGCCCACCTCCAGCTCGTCCAGCGCGAGCAGTTCGGCGCTCGGCTCGTGGTCGGGGCTGCCGGGGCAGAGCAGGGTCAGCGAACCGACCCGGTCGGGGTACCGGGCCGCGAACTGCAGGGCGATCCGGCCGCCGAAGGAGGAGCCGACCAGGGCCGCCCGTTCGATGCCGAGTTCGTCCAGCAGGTCCGCCAGGTCGGTCAGGTTGTCGTACGGGCGGTCCGCGCAGGGGGTCTCCCCGAAACCGCGGAAGTCGCACCGCAACACGCGGTAGCCGGCCTCGCGGAGCGCGTCCCACTGCCCGTCCCACATCCGCCGGTCGCAGACGGAGGAGTGCAGCAGGACCACCGCGGGTCCGCTTCCCGTCACCTCATGAGTGATCGTCATTCGGCCGACCGTAGAGCACTTCGGGCCCGCTGACCAGGGATTTCCGCTGCGAGCAGAGCGGGTCGGTGGGGGAGGGGCGGCCGGTGGCGCTGTCGGTGGGGGGCGGCATGATGGAGGGCGTGCCCGAAGGAGACAGCATCTACCGTGTCGCCACCCAGCTGAACCGAGCGCTCGCCGGTCACGTGCTGACGGTGTCGGACTTCCGCGTTCCCGCCCACGCCACCGCCGACCTGACGGGGCGCCGGGTGCTGGAGACGGTGCCGCGCGGCAAGCACCTGCTGACCAGGTTCGAGGGCGGGGTGACGCTCCACACCCACCTGCGGATGGACGGCCGCTGGCAGACCTTCCGGCCCGGCGAGCGCTGGCGCGGCGGCCCGGCGTTCCAGGTCCGGGCGGTCCTCGGCACCGAGCACGGCACTGCCGTCGGCTACCGGCTGCCGGTGGTCCAACTGCTGCGCACCGCCGAGGAGCACCGCGTGGTCGGCCACCTCGGGCCCGACCTGCTCGGCCCGGACTGGGACGACGCCGAGGCCCGCCGCCGCCTGCTCGCCGACCCGCGGCGCCCGCTCGGCACCGCCCTGCTCGACCAGCGCACCCTGGCCGGCATCGGCAACGTGTACGCCAACGAGCTGCCCTTCCTGGCCGGCGTCACGCCCTGGCTGCCGGTCGGCGAGCTGCCCGACCCGGACGAACTGCTGCACGGTGCCCGGCAACTGCTGGACGCCAACAAGCTGACCCCCGGCCACGTCACCACCGGCGACCCGCGGCCCGGCCACCAGCACTGGGTGTACGGCCGGGCCCGCCGGTCCTGCCTGCGCTGCGGCACGCCGATCCGCACCGCCAGGCACGACCGGGACCGCACCGCCTACTGGTGCCCGCGCTGCCAGCGCGGGCCCGCGCCGGGCGCCTGAGCACCGCGGGCCGACCGGCCGCGGGCCCGGGTTCAGTCCCGCTCGACCAGGGCCGGGTGCCGGGGGTCCTCGACCCGCACCGTCAGGTCGGCCAGCGCGCCCGGGTCGGTCTCGGTGCGGTAGCGCTCGTGCGCGGGCAGCGTCCACCGCTCGGCCGCCGGGGTGCGGCGGGCCAGCGCGGCGGCGGACTGGGTGAGGTGCACGGTCAGTTCGAACGGCAGCCAGCGGCCGAGCAGGAACGGCCCGTCCAGCAGCAGCACCCCGCGCGGCGGGAGTTCGACGTATCGGGCCCGGGTGGCCCGGTCGGTGGCCCGGTCCCAGTAGGTGGGCAGGACACGGCCGTCACCGCCCGGTTCGAGCGGGTCGAGCACCTCGCGCAGCAGCGCGCCCTGGTCCAGCCACAGGTCGTGGAGGGCGTCCGGGTCCTGCTTGCCGTACTCGAAGCGCACCGAGGCGGGACGCAGGAAGTCGTCCGCGGACACCCGCTGCACCGGTCGGCCGAGCAGGCGCAGCGGCTCCACCAGGGTGTCCGCCAGCTCGCCGGGCCGGGTGGCGTCCGCGCCGTCCACCGCGACCCGCAACCGCCGTCCGTCGTCGGCCAGTTCGTGGATCCGCCCCGCCAGCAGCCCGACCAGCCGCTCCGGGGAGATCGGTGTCACCCGCACCGGGCGATCACTCCCTTCGGTCAACCGGACTATACGTCGCGGCGTCCGCTGCTCCGGTCCGTTGCTCCGGGGTGCCGTTCCGGTCCGTTGCTCCGGGGTGCCGTTCCGGTCCGCTGCTCCGGGGTGCCGTTCCGGGGTGCGGCGCGGGGTGCGACACTCCGAACGGAGCGCAGCAGGAGAAGGGGAGACACCACATGACCACCGTGCCGTTCCTGACCCCGGAGGGGGTCGACGCCCTCGCCGCCCGCGCGCACGCCGGCCAGTACGACCGGATCGGGGTGCCGTACGTGGAGCACGTGCGCGCCGTGGCCGCGGGCGTCGCCCCGTTCGGCGCGGGCCTGCGGATGGCGGCGCTGCTGCACGACGTGCTGGAGGACACCCCGCTCACCGCCGGGGACCTGCTCGCCGCGGGCGTCCCCGCCGCCGTGGTGGCGACCGTCCGGCGGGTGACCCGCACCCCCGGGACGGACTACCGGACGATGCTGCTGGACGTCGCCACCGACCACGCCGCCACCCTGGTCAAGATCGCCGACAACGCGCACAACTCGCGCGCCGACCGGGCCGCGCTGCTTCCCGCGGCGGACCGGGAGCGGCTGGCCGGGCGCTACCGGGAGGCCCGCGCCGTGCTGTGGCCCGCCGTCGCGGAGGCGGACGTCCGGACGGTCCTCGCCCTGGTCAACCCGGAGCTGCTGGCCGAACTCGACTGAGGCCGCCCGCGGGGGCACGCTGGAAGGAGCAGCGGGGGTTCTAGAGCGAGGAGCCCGGGATGTCCGAGATGAACGACAGGCTCGACGAGAAGGCCCGGCGGGACGAGGACGACGTCCGGTTGGCCGACCCCGAGGAAGGCATCACCTCCTACCAGACCATGCACGCGTGGGAGGAGTCCCAGGCGGAGGGCGACCCGGTCGCCGACCCGCCGCGGCAGGAGGAACAGCGGTGAGCGGCCGCGCCGCGGTGCCCGAACCGCACAGCAGCGAGTGGTCGGTCCGGCTGCGGGTGGTCGAGGTCGGCGACCTCACCCAGGCCCACGCCGTCCTCGACACCGGCGTCAACCTGATCGAGGTCGAGGCGGAGGCCCACCGCAGCCCCACCGACCCCGCCGACCCGGGGATCGGCGACGAACTCGCCGTCGGCCGGGCCCTCAGCGAACTCGGCCGGCAGCTGGTCCACCGCGGCTCGGTCGCTGCCGAGGCCGCCGAGTCCGCCCGCCGCCGCGACGCACCGCCCTCGGAGGGCGCCTGGTGACCGTCCCGTCCCCGCCCCCCCGACGATCGGTGCACGAAACACCCGAATCGTGACCTTTCCCCGCCCCCGCGCCGGAACCCGCCCGGCCGGGGGCGCGTCACTGCCGGTGGCCGGGCACCCGCGTCGGCCCGCAGGCGACGAACGGGCGCCCCCGCACAGCACGGGGACGCCGGGGGTGGACAAGGTGACGGACGATCAGCACCCGGACGGCGGCAGACCGGCGGACCCGCCCCCGCACGACCCCGGCGGCCGGCCGCCGGTCCACTGGGAACTCCCCGACTACGCGCACGGGCGCGAACTCGGCGCCGGCGCCTCCGGCCGGGTCGTCCTCGCCCGCCACCGGGCCACCGGCACCCCGGTCGCGGTCAAGTACCTGCACGGCGACCACCCCGACCGGGCCGCCTTCCGGGTCGAGGCCGAACTGCTCGCCGCCCTCGACAGCCCGCACGTCACCCGCCTCCACGAGTACGTCGAGGGCCCGCACGGCGCGGCCATCGTGATGGAACTCGTCGACGGGATCCCGCTGCGCGACCTGCTGCGCGCCGAGGGCGGCACCGGGCCGGAAGCCGCCCTGGCCGTCCTCAAGGGCTCCCTGCTCGGCCTGGCCGCCGCGCACCGGGCCGGCGTCGTGCACCGCGACTACAAGCCCGGGAACGTGCTGGTCACCGTGGACGGCGAGTCGAAACTCGTCGACTTCGGCATCGCCGTCCGCGACGGCGCCGGCGGCACCGTCGCCGGAACGCCCGCCTACATGGCCCCCGAACAGTGGGCCGGGCACCCCGCCTCCCCGGCCACCGACGTGTACGCCGCCACCGCCACCTTCTTCGAGTGCCTCACCGGCGCCAAGCCGTACACCGGCACCACGCTGATGGAACTCGCGCTCCAGCACGCCGAGGCCGAGATCCCCGACACCCTGGCGCCCGAAGCCCTCCGACCGCTGATCCGGGCCGGACTCGCCAAGACCCCCGAGCAGCGGCCCCCGGGCGCCGAAGCCCTGGTCGAGGAGCTGGAGGCCGCCGCCGGAGCCGCCTACGGCGCCGACTGGGAGGAGCGCGGACGCAAGCGGCTGGCCGCGCTCGTCGCCCTGCTGCCCCTGCTGCTGCCCACCCCCACCGCGGAGGGCGCGCTGCCCGGCGCCACCTCGTACGCGACGACGGTCCTCGCACCCCCGCGGCGCCCGTTCCGGGGGAGGCTGACCGCCACCGCCGGCGCGATCGTCCTCGTCGTGGGCGCGCTCGCGGCGGTCGCCTCGGCCGGCGAGGAGAAGACCGCCGCCGACCCGCTACCGGCCGCCGCCCCACCCGCCACCACCATCGTCGGACCCACCGAGAGCCCGACGGCCGGGGCCCTGCCGAGCCCGAGCGAGAGCCCCGGCCCCGTGGCTTCGCCCACACCCGCCGAGGAGACCAGCCCGAGTGCGACGCCCGGCCCGACGGCGAAGCCCAGCACCACCCCGAAACCGAGCCCGACCCCGACGCCCACCCCGACCCCCAGCCCGACCCCCAGCCCGACGGCGAGCAGCGCACCGCCGGTCATCGTGAAGCTGGGCACGCCGTTCCTACGGGGCGGCAACAGCACGGTGTCAGCCACCGTTTCGGTCACGGTGTCCACGAGCGGGGGCGGAACGGCGACGCTGACCTTCAGCTGGTACGACAGCGACTCCGGCGCGCTGGTCGGCACGACCACCTCCGACCCGGTTCCGGCGGGTACGACCCGGGTGACCAGCACTCTCACCTCGGCCTGCCGCACCTGGAAGGCGAAGGTGGTGGTGACCAGTGACCCCAGCACTGCGAAGCCCGTTTCCGGGGGCCCGTACAGCATGTCCTGCCTCAGGTGAGCGGAGACCGACCATGACCGAGCTGCCTCCCGACCCCGGCCTCCGGCTCGGGCCCGTCCGCAAGCCCGACGACGCCGAGCCGACCGTCCGGTTGCGGGCCGCCGCCCCGCGCGACGACCTGCGCACCGTCCGGCTCCGCCCGGCCGGGCCGCCACCCGACGCCGAGCAGACCGTCCGGCTGCCTGTGGACCTCGCCGCCACCGTGCTCGATCCCCTCGCGGGCCCCGGGTCCGGTCCGCAGGACGGGTTGCGGCGGTTCGGCCCCGGCGTGCCGCCCCGGGCCGCCGCGGTGTGGCACGGGGAGGCCGCCGTCGCGGTGCCGTCGCGGCGGCGGTGGGACAGGTGGCTGCTGGTGCCGCTGGTGCTGCTGCTCGCCCTGCTCGGGTACCTGCTGTGGGACGGGTACGGCCGTCCCGTCGGGGTGGTCGGCGTGCGGGCGGCCGGTCCGGCCGCGGGGCCCGGGTGCGACGGCACCGCCGTGGTCACGGGGGTGCTGGAGACCGACGGCGGCGGGGGCGAGGTGCGCTACCGGTGGGTGCGCAGCGACGGCACCGGCTCCGGGCCGCTCGTCCAGCACGTGGCGGCCGGGCACCGGAGCACCGCGGTCGCGCTGGAGTGGACCTTCCGGGGCCGCGGCGAGTTCACCGCCACCGCGCGGCTGGAGGTGCTGGAACCCGCCGGCGTCCGCCCGGCCGAGGCGGTGTTCCGCTACTCCTGCCCGTAGCGGAGGCCGCCGGGACGCACGAAACCCGGGTCGCGGCCGGCTGCGTGCCGGTGGCGGCCCGGGAGGGCTGGTCCGCTCACGCCTGTGGCGCGGTCGCACCTCCGCCCGTCTTCACGGCCTCCACCATGTGCTGGTGCACCTCGCGGGCCGCCGCCTCGTCCGGGGCCGCCACGGGGCTGCCCTCCACGGTGAACCAGTCGAGCGCGCCGCTGTACTGCACGGTCAGCCGCGCCTCGCCCTCGATCCACATGGTGTGCACCGTCAGGTCCCCGGTGATGACGCCGATCTCCACGGTCTTCACACCGCCGTGGCCGGACAGAATCCCCTGAGTGGTCCAGGTTGCCCAGGTGTTCACAAGCCCGCTCCCATCCGCCGCCCAACGGGCCGCTCGGTCCCGACCCCACAGGTACCCGATCCGTGGCGACCGCTTCCCACTGTCACCCGAAGGGCCGAAAACCGCCCCCCGGGCGGGTGCCCGGCACGCGGACTAGCATCGACGTATGGGAGAGCGAGAGGCTGCGCTCACCGCGCCGAAACTGATCCTGGAAACCGGCGGCGACTCGATGGTCATCACCCCGAGCCGCAGGTACGCACTCGGACGCGACCCCACCGGCGACGTCGTGCTGACCGACCCGCGGGTCTCCTGGCACCACGCCGAACTGCACGTCGGCGACGGCCACTGGATCGTCGACGACACCGGCTCCACCAACGGCACCTACGCCGCCGACGGCCACCGGGTCGTCCACCTGGAGGTCGAGCCCGGCACCGTGCTCTGCCTGGGAAGTCCCGGCGACGGACCGCGCTGCACGTTCAGCGCGCTGCCCGAGCCGACCGCCGTGCACCCGCTGCCCGGCCGCCGCCCCTCCGGGCTCACCGCGATCACCGGCTCGCACCGGCCGCCGTCCAGCGTGATGCCGCTGCCCGCCAAGGTGGTGCGGATCGGCCGCGCCCCCGACAACGACCTGGTGGTCGGCGACCTATCGGTCTCCCGGCACCACGCCGAGCTGCGCGCCACGCCCGACGGCCGCTACGGGATCACCGACCTGGGCAGCCACAACGGCACCTACCTGAACGGCCAGCCCGTCCGGCAGGCCCCCGTCGGGCCCGGGGACCTGGTCGGAATCGGCCATTCGGTGTTCTGCCTGGTCGGCGACGAACTGCAGGAGTTCGTCGACACCGGCGACATCGACCTCGACGTGGAGGACCTCACCGTCCAGGTCGACGGCGGACGCACCCTGCTCGACCAGGTCACCTTCCCGGTCGGCCAGAAGTGCCTGCTCGCGGTCGCCGGGCCCAGCGGCGCCGGGAAGTCCACCCTGCTCAACGCCCTCACCGGGCTGCGCCCCGCCGACCGCGGCACCGTCCGCTACGACGGCCGCGACCTCTACCGCGACTACGCCGAACTGCGCCGCCGGATCGGCCTCGTCCCGCAGGACGACATCCTGCACACCCAGCTGCCCGTCCGCAAAGCCCTCTCGTACGCCGCCGAACTGCGCTTCCCCGACGACACCGCGCCCGCCGAACGGGCCGCCCGGGTCGAGGAGGTGATCGACGAACTCGGCCTCGGCAAGCGCGCCGACCAGGTCATCTCCAGCCTCTCCGGCGGCCAGCGCAAGCGGGTCAGCGTCGCCCTCGAACTGCTCACCAAGCCGTCCCTGCTGTTCCTCGACGAACCCACCAGCGGCCTCGACCCCGGCATGGACCGGTCCGTGATGCAGATGCTGCGCGGCCTCGCCGACGACGGCCGCACCGTCATCGTGGTCACCCACAGCGTGCTCAGCCTCGACCTGTGCGACCGGCTGCTGCTGCTCGCCCCCGGCGGGCGGACCGCCTGGTACGGGCCGCCCGGCGAGACGCTGGAGCACTTCGGGTTCGCGCACTGGCCGGACGCCTTCGAGGCGTTCGAGAACCAGACCGAGCGGGACTGGGCCGGGCAGTTCCGCGCCTCCGCCCCCTACCGCAAGTACGTCAGCGGCCCGGCCGGCGGCCCCGGCGACTGGCCCGGCGCACTCGCCCCCGCCGAGCCCGCCCTGCCCGCGGAGGCCACCCCCGCGCCGCCGCCCCGGCCGCGCAGCTGGCTCGGCCAGGTCGGCACGCTGTGCCGCCGGTACGCCAGCGCGCTCGCCGCCGACCGCACCTTCCTCGCCGTGATGATCGCGCTGCCGTTCGTCATGGGCGCGATGGCGCACGCCCTGGCCGGCAGCCGGCTGAACCAGGACACCGCCCTGAACGCGCTGCTGATCCTGTGCGTCGGCGGGGTGCTCACCGGCGCCGCCAACGCGGTGCGCGAACTCGTCAAGGAACGGACCATCTACCAGCGCGAACGCGCCGTCGGCCTGTCCAGATCCGCGTACCTGTGCTCGAAGGTCGTCGTGCTGGGCACCGTCACCGTCGTCCAGTCGGTGGTGCTGACCATGGTCGCGCTGATCGGGGTACGGCTCAGACCGCAGGGTGGCGGCGGGGTGTTCCTGCCGCCGCTGCTGGAGATCACCCTCGCCGTGGCGCTGCTCTCGCTCAGCGCGATGATGCTCGGCCTGCTGATCTCCGCGCTGGTCAAGAAGGAGGAGGTGACCATGCCGCTGCTGGTGCTGGTCGCCATCGTCCAGGTGGTGTTCTGCGGGGCGCTGCTGCAACTCGACCACATCCCGGTGCTCAACCAGTTGTCCTGGCTGGTCCCCTCGCGCTGGGCGCTCGGCGCCATGGCCGCCACCATCGACCTGCACGCCACCGTGCCCGGCACGCTCACCGACGACCCGCTGTTCGCGCACCGGCAGGGCATCTGGCTGCTCGACATGGGCATGCTGATCGTGCTGGCCGTCGCGTACGGCCTGGTCGTCGCCCGGCTGCTGCGCCGGCACGAACCCGCCGTGATGCGGCGGTAGCGGATGGGAACGCCCGACGGGTTCCGGCCCACCCACGTCGTCCCGGCCGACGGCCTGCCGACCTGGACCGCGCCCGACCCGGCCGCCACCGGGGTGCCGCTCGACCCGCTGCTGCCCGTCGCGCTCGCCCAGGCCAACGGCAACTGGGCTCGGATCGTCTGCTCCAACGGCTGGACCGCCTGGGTCGACGGGCGCCTGCTGGTCGCCCTCCCGCAGCGCCCCCCGGCCGCCGGCGCCCCGCTCGCCACCGCCGACGACCCGCGCCCGCTGCTCGCCGCCCTGGAACGCTCGCTCGCCACCTACCGGCGGCTGGTCGACGACTGGGCGGCCGGCCGGATCGACCTGGAGACCTTCCGCGACGGCACCCGCGACCTGCGGCTCGGCGCGGTGCTGGACGGCCCGGACGCCTGGCTGCTCGACCTCGACCGGGGCCGCTGGTACTACTGCGACGCCGCCCAGCTGCAGACCTACGCGGCCGCCGACCGCGACGGCCGGAGCTGACCCCGATGCCCGGGGAGCCGCCGGAGCCGCCGTCCCTGGCCGCCGCCGAACCGGGCGAGCTGGACGGCCGCACCCTGGCCGGCTACCGGCTGGAGCACGTGCTCGGACGCGGCGGCATGGCGGTGGTCTACCGCGCCGAGGACCTGCGGCTCGGCCGCACCGTCGCGGTCAAACTGCTCGCCCCCGAACTGGCCCGCAACGAGACCTTCCGCCAGCGCTTCGTCCGCGAGTCGCACGTCGCGGCCTCGCTCGACCACCCCAACATCGTCCCCGTCTACGACGCGGGCGAGGTCGAGGGCGTGCTCTACCTGGCCATGCGGTACGTCCGCGGCCGCGACCTGCGCGCCCTGCTGGACCGGGAGGGCCCGCTCACCGCCGCCCAGACCGTGCGGATCGCCGTCCAGGTGGCCAGCGCGCTGGACGCCGCGCACGCCCACGACCTGGTCCACCGGGACGTCAAACCCGGCAACGTGCTGATCGCCGAGGGCACCGACCCCGACCACCCCGAGCACGCCTACCTGACCGACTTCGGGCTGACCAAGAAGTCCCTCTCGCTGACCGGCCTCACCACCGTCGGCCAGTTCGTCGGCACGCTCGACTACGTCGCCCCCGAACAGATCTCCGGCAAGCCGGTGGACGGGCGGTGCGACGTGTACAGCCTGGGCTGCGTGGTCTTCGAGATGCTCACCGGCGATCCGCCCTACCGGCGCGACGACGACCTGGCCCTGCTCTGGGCCCACCTCAACGACCCGCCGCCGGACGTCCGGGAACGGCGCGCGGACCTGCCCGCCGGAGTGGCGACGGTGCTGCAACGGGCGATGGCGAAACGGCGCGACGACAGGTACGGGAGCTGCCTGGAGTTCGTCGCGGCGCTGCGGGCGGCGGCGGAGGTGCGGGCGGGGTCGGTGCGCGTGGCGGAGGAGGTGCGGGCGGAGTCGGTGCGGGCGGCGGAGGTGCGGAGCGCGCCCCCGGCGGCCCCCCGGCGGGACGGGCCGCCGCCACCACCGGCCTGGGCGCGGCCGGTGCTCGAACCCTGAACGCGGGGTCCGGGACGTGGTGGCCGGGACGGGGCTGTCCGTGCGTTCTTCACGGGGGCGCGGGGGCGCGGGGGCGCGGGGGCGCGGGGGCGCGGGGGCGTGGGGATGCGGGGGTGTCGGGCGCGGGGGTGTCGGGCGCGGGGGTGTCCGTCGTCAGCGGACCGCCGGGTCGGCCGGGCGCCGCGCCCGCCTCCGGGCGAGCAGTGCGCCCAGCAGCCCGGCCAGCGCGCCCCAGCCGGCCGCGATCGGGACGGCGGTGAGCAGGTCCGGCTCCAGCACCGTCCGCCCGCCACCGCCCAGACCCAGCAGCGACAGCCCGAACACCGCCGACACCCGGGTCACCAGGCCGACCGCCAGCACCGCCAGCGCCAGCACCACCGCCCACTGCACGGCCGCACGCCACACCGGCAGCGGCGGACGCGTCCGGGTCGCCGACACCGCGCCCGCCGCCAGCACCAGCAGCGCCGCCAGCGGCAGCAGCAGCCAGGCCCACCCGTTCTGCTCCGCCAGCGCGCCCAGGTCCAGCGTCACGTCCTGCCCGGAGTGCAGCACCGCCGCCAGCGGGTGCGGGAACGGCAGGCCCAGACTGTCCGTGACGTGACCGTGCCAGGACGCGCCCAGGCCCACCCCGAACCCCAGCCAGGCCAGGTTCGGCAGCCCCAGGCACAGCACCGCCAGCGCCTCGCGCGGCTCGCCGCTCGTCGCCACCCCCACCAGCCCGCCCACCAGCCCCAGCAGCACGTACACCAGCAGCAGCGCCAGCACCGCGTGCACCGTCGGCCGCAGCGTGCCGTGCCAGCGCACCAGCGCGGTCGGCAGCGGCGCCCGGCGCGAGGCCGCCAGCGCCAGCAGCACCACCACCGCCAGCCACAGCAGACCGAAACCCACCGCCGGACCGGGATCCACCCGGAACCCCACCGTCGGCGCCGCGCCGAACGCGCCGCCCAACTCGTCGAGCAGCGGATCGCCCGTCGACACCGTGAAGGAGTGCCGGGCCGCCGCCGACAGCAGCAGCACCGCCACCGTCCAGCACGCCGCCAGCGCGAGCACCCGGGCCAGCAGCAGCCGCCCGCCCACCACCGCGTGCCGCCGCAGCGGCCGCAGGAACAGGTACGCGGCCACCAGCGCCCCCGCCAGCGTCACGGACAGCGGCAGCGCGCTGATCCCGCCCTGCGCGCTCGCCACGAAGGCCGCGCCGCCGTCGAGTCGGGCCGGCGCGCCCAGCGCCAGCAGCAGCGTCGCCGCCAGCACCGGCCCGAAACCGCCGCCCGGCAGCTCGTCCGCACCCGCCAGCCACAGACCGAGCGCCGCCACCACCGCCATCGCGGCGAGCGCGCCCACCGTCGCCACCAGCGCGGAGAGCAGGACGGACACCGGCGCGGCGAGCCGCTCGGGCCGACCCGCGGAGGGCGGTGGCGGGGGCGTGCGGGGGTTCGCAGGAGTGGCGGCACCAGACACCCGTCTCACCGGCCCTTCGAGCGCGACCCCCCGGTGCCGGCCCGGACCGGCCGGCCCCTCCAGCTTCCGACAGGCCGCAGCGGACGGCGAATCGCCGCAGGCGGTGGACGCCGGGGTGGTCGGAGCCGGGGCGGTCGGAGCCGCCGGGGCGGGTGCGCCTGTGGTTCGGGGCGGCGGGTTCGGAGGGGCGGGCGGACAATGGTGGGTGCGCATCTGGACTCGGGGGAGTCCGACCGGGAGGCAGTCCCGTGACTGAGCAGCCGACGCCCCGGCAGCCCGAAGAGCCGGACCACCAGAACGACGGTGCCAACGACGGTGCCCAGGCCCCGCCGCCGCACCGCCCCACCGAGGTGGTGGGCGGAGCGGCCGGACCGCCCACGGAGGTGGTCGGAACGGACGCGGCCGATGCGCAGGGGGCGCCCACCGAGCTGGTGGAGCGGGCGGGCGCCGCAGGCGTTGCGGACGGGGTGGACGGGGTCGACGGGGTGGACGGGCGCGCCGCGGGAAGTGCCGGGGCATCGGCGGGGGAGGCACCGCAGCCCACGGAGGTGGTGCGGCCGCCGGCCGGTGGCGCTTTCGCGGCGGGTGCCGGGGCGGGGTCGGGTGCGGGTGCGGGTGCGATGGGTGCCGGGGGCGCGACGGAGCCTCCCTCCGGCGCCGGCGGGACGGAGCCGGCGGGGCCGCCGTCCGGACCGCTGTCGGCGGGCGGGCTGCGCCCGTCGAGCGCCTCGGGGAGCGGGGCGTCGATCGGCGGCGCGGGGGCCGGGGCGAGCGGGCCGCCCAGCGGCGGACGGCCGAACGGCGGCGGCGGGGCGTCTCCCGGCCGGGGCGGGGTCGGGGGTGGCGGGGGCGGCGGGAACCCGTTGTGGCGGAAG
>NZ_JBHUWH010000212.1:0-12752 GCF_042670125.1 Kitasatospora sp. NPDC057198
TCCTCGCCGCGATCAGCAGGCCGGTGCCGAGCGCCAGCAGCAGCGCTCCGCCCGCGAGCGCGTACGGGACGGCCCCGGCCATGCCGGTGCTGGCGAGGTTGCCGGACGGTGCCGGGCGGGCCTGCGGGGGCGCGGGCGCGGCCGGGGCGGCCGGGGTCGGGGTGGGCGTCGGGGTCGGGGTCGGGGTCGGCGGGACGAGGGTGTTGACGGCGGTGGTGGTGATGCCCGCGTCGAGGTGCGCGTCGTCCAGCACGACCGGTCCGAGGACCGGCTGTTCGGGGGCCCGGTAGCCCTCGGGCGGGGTGACCTCCTGCCAGTAGTAGGTGCCGAGGTCGGCCTGCTCGGTGCAGGTGCCGTCCCCTCCGGTGGTGCACGGGTCGCCGACCTTGTCGTCCCCGGGTTGCAGGCCGGGGGTGTCGTCGGTCTCGCGCCACAGCTGGAAGACCGCGCCGGGCAGCGGCTTGCCGTCCTGGTCGTGCTTGACCAGGCGCAGCGCGCCGCGCTGCCGCTGGAAGCCGAAGTCGAAGCTGTGGTCGTCCTGGCCGGGGCCGCCGGTGGTGAGCGCCCGTTCGACGTAGCTGCCGCCCTTCGGGACGGTGCCGTCGGAGTCGGTCAGCCGGTTGTCGCCGACGTTGTCCCTGGTCGGGACCCAGTGGTGGAGCGGGCCGCCCTCGGCGTAGTCGGCGGGCTCGTCGAGCCGGATGGTGTACGAGGTCTTCGGTTTCAGTCCGCCGGTGACGTTGCCGTCGTCGAAGTAGTACTCGCCCCGGTCGGTGGTCCTCGTGGTGCCGACCAGCCTGCCGTCCGCGTCGTACAGGTGGACGGTGGCGCCGGGGACGGGCTTCTGCTGCGGCAGTTGCAGGCCGGAGCGCTCCGGGTCGTACCAGACCCGGTTGCCGATCTGCAGCGGGGCGCGGTCGCAGAGCACTTCGAGGTCGGCCATCGCGGCGCCCTTGCCGAAGCGTGAGCGGCCGTCGGAGAGTTCGTTGCCGAAGCCCGGGTCGGGTGCGCCGGTGCGCAGGGTGAACATGGTGCCGGCGGTGACGATGTTGTTGGACACGTCGTAGCCGGAGGTGGCGATCGAGCTCTCCACCCGGGACAGCGCCATGCCGGCGAACGCCGGGTACGGGTGGCCGTTCGGGTACGGGCGGCTCTGGTCGAAGAAGCCCTTGTTGCGGACGCTCTGGCCGCAGCCGAGGTTGACGTCCAGCACGAACGTGCCGCCGGACTTGCACGCCTTGTTGAGGTCGGCCGAGGCGAGCACGTAGACGAAGCCGGCCGGGAGCGGCTGCCCCTCGGGCGGGGCGGCGGCGGCCTGGTCGGCGTACCGGTCGCGGAAGGCCAGCAGCATCGAGCCGTCGGTCTCGAAGCCGACCTCGCCGAGTTCGGGCTCCGGGTTGAGGCCGCAGACCTGGCCGTTCTGCAGCGGCTGGGTGTCCTGCCACGGGTACCAGTAGTAGCCCGCGCAGGGGGTGGCCGGGGTGCCGCGGTGGTCGAGCGGCTGGTCGAGCACGGCCGCCCCGAAGACGCCGGTGGCCGGGTCGAAGGGCAGCACCACGGCCCGCAGGTCGGTGATCCGGCCGGTGGACTGGCCGGAGCAGACGCCGCCGACGTAGCCGACCCCGTCCTGCATGCCCAGGCCGTACGGGCGCCAGTCGTCGGCCGACGGGCAGCCGGCCGCCGGAACGGCGTAGACGGCCTTCGGGGCGGACGCGGTCGGCGCGGTGGCGTCGTACCGGTACAGCCTGCGGTCGTGCAGGTTGACCACGTACAGGTCGCGGCCGTCCTCGGTGAGCTTCAGCCCGCCGAGGCTCTCCTTGCCGACGGCGGGCAGGAACGCCGCGTCGTCGCCGCCGGTGTGCGCGGTCGTCCCGGCGTCCGGGACGGTCGCGAACAGCGCGGTGGTCTTCTTCGCCGGGTCGGTGACGTAGATCGCGCCCGGCCCGCCGGGGCCGTAGGCGGTGGCCCGCTTGGCCTGGGCGGAGCTGAACATCCGCCGGTCGTCCCGGTTCCAGGCGATGCCGAAGACGTTCCCGGTCTCGCCGCTGGTGCCGATGTCGGTGACGTCCTTGTTCACGCCGCGCGACTCGTACGGGAAGGTCAGCAGGGTGCGCCGGCCGGCCGGGGCGCCGATCGGCGGCTGGCAGGCGGTGGCCAGCGGGGCGTTGCGCTGGCAGTAGTCGGCGGGGTTCCACAGGCCGGTGGTGAGGGCGGCCTGCCTGCCGGCCGAGAGGTCGACGAACTCCTCGTTGCTGCTGAGCCGGTTCGGTGCCCCGGTCAGGCCCTCGCGGGCGGCGAACGCCGGGTAGAGCACGCCGGGCTCCGGATTGACCACCTCGACGCGGTACTTGCCGCTGGGGGTGGCCTTGGCGGGGGTGAGGGTCACGGTGCCGTCGGCGGCGGTGACGCCGGTGCGCACCGCGCCGTCGTCCCCGGTCAGGGTGACCGTCACCCCGCCCATGCCCGGCTCCAGCGCCGGGCTCCACGTCCCGCTCTCGTCGACCGCCCGGACCACCCGCACCGTCACCGAGCCGTCGGCCGTGGCCGGGGAGGCCGACGGGGCGGCGACGGCGGTGGCCGCCGCGAAGGCCGCCACCACGGCGGCGGCCCGCTCGGCCCGCCGCCGTCGCGCGCCCGGTACGGGCGCCCTGGTCTGTTGTTCTGTCTGGGTCATGCCCTGCTCTCGTCGTCGGTCGGGGAGGCGCGCCGGACCGCCGCCGGAAGATCCCCCGGACGGCTCCGCGCGCACCTCTTTTGGCCGAATGTTAAGCGGAATACGGCCATCCGGGTTGCCGTACAAGAAAATTGACGGTCCGTCACGAAGCACATCGATCAGATTCGCGTGCGCCTCGTGCGCCCCCTCCTGACGGACCGTCAGCTCCCGGCCAGGGGCCCCGCCCGACCGGACGTACCCGACCGGTTAGGCTCGGCCGGGAGCCCCGCCGGGGCGCACGGAAGGAGCGGCGGCGATGACGACCGGCACGGCACTGACCGAGGCGGAGCTGACGCTGCGCCCGTGGGAGGACGGCGACGCCGACGCGCTGACGGCCCTGCTCGCCGACGAGGAGATCCGCCGCTGGACCTCCCACCGGGTGCACGACCGCGGCGACGCGTTGCGCTGGCTCGCCAACGAGCACGCGGGCCGCGCCACCGGGGCCCGCCTGGGCTTCGCGCTGGTCGCGGACGGGCAGCTCGCGGAGCACGTCGTGCTCAAGCGCCCCGGCGGTGGCGGCGGGGTCGGCGAGGTCGGCTACTGGGCGGGCGCGCCCGCCCGCGGCCGCGGCCTGGCCACCCGGGCGGTGACCCTGCTCTCCGCCTGGGCCTTCGACCCCGGCGGCGAACTCGCCCTGACCCGCCTGGAACTGGTCCACAACGCGGGCAACCCCGCCTCCTGCCGGGTCGCCGAGAAGGCCGGCTACCGCCTCGAAACCCTCCTCCCGCCCCGCCCCCCGCACCCCCGCGAGGCCCACCTGCACGCCCTGACCCGCCCCTCCTGACCCCCTCGCCCCCAGCCGCCCCCGACCGCCCCGGCCCGCGCACGCCCCGCCCGCGCACGACGGACACGCGCAGGGCGCACGGAAGATCGCTCCGTCGACCTCTCGTCCTACCGCTTTGTCGACCTGCCGACCCGCTCCCGTGCCGGACGTGCCGGCATGACCGGGGCGGGCGGGCGCAGGAGAATGGAACGGTTCGCGGAAGCCCTGAACAGATCCGGGAGGCGTGCGATGCGAACCCTGATCGTCGCGGAGATCGACACCGACAAGTCCAACGAGTTGATCACCAGCGGGAAGATGCCCGAGATGATGGGCAAGCTGATGGAGCAGTTGCGGCCCGAGGCGGCGTACTTCTACCCGCTGAACGGCCACCGCGGGTTCACCCTGGTGGTCGACGTGGACCAGGAGTCCTCGCTGGTCACCACCATGGAGCCGCTGTGGATGCGGCTGGGCGCCAAGATCACGGTGACGCCGTGCATGTCGGCGGACGAACTGCGGGCCGGGATCGACAAGTTGCGCGGCTGAGACGGCGGGGCGGCGGGGCCGCCGCGGGCCCGGGGCGCGCGGCGGCCGTGCGGGGGTGTGCCCGTCAGAGGGTCTGGCCCGGCAGGCCGGGGTGGGTGTAGTCGCTGACCCGGTGGACGTACGGGGTGATGTACACGGTGCCGCCGTCGTAGGTGGAGAACGAGCCGCCGTAGATGTGGCCGATGCCCCGGTAGCCGTCGGAGGTGATCGCCCACGCCTCGCAGCCCTGGGCGTCGGTGCCGTGGTCGACGAGCTGGTACCGGACGTGGACGCCGTCGGTGTCGTCGTAGAAGCTGACCTGGCTCTCGCAGGTGTGGGTGACGTCCCAGAAGGAGTAGGGGGTCTTGGTGGTGGCGTCGGCGGCCGAGGCCGCGGACGCCCCGCCGAGGACGATCAGTGGCGCGGCGATGGCGGCAGCGGCCGTCCGCCAGGATGAGCGACGCATGGGTTCCCCTCCGTTGTGGCCCCACCGGCCGGCCAGTGGTTTAGACCAGTAGCCAGTATGCGACCTTGTTCCGAGGAGCGCCAACTTCCGTTTCGGCGAAGGGAACTGACGCGAGGTCGGTCAGTCGGTGAAGGCGGGCTTCGCGCCGAAGCCGAGCACCGCGACACCGGTGGCCCGGTCGAGCAGGCGGCGGACGGAGGGCCGGCGCAGCCGGGCGCGCAGGGTGCGGACGAAGGCGATGACGGCGGTGCGCAGGACCAGTGCGGTGTCGAGCCCCGGGGTGAGCGTGAGGGTGAGCGTGAGCAGGCCCACGACCAGGGCGAAGGAGGCCGGTGGTCCGGCCGTCGTCGTCAGGTCCACGGGCTGCCGGTCCACGGGTGGGCGGGGCGGCCGAAGCGGGCCAGGCAGTGCCAGACCTTCTTCAGGTCCTGCGGGTCGTGCTCCCCGCTGCGGGCGGCGGCGCCGATCGCGGCGGGGTCGAGCACGCCGTCGCGGGCGACCTCGGCGGCGAGGGCGGTGATGTGCGGGCCCCGGTAGTCGGCGTGGCGGGGCAGTTCGGCGGCCGGGAGGCGGTGGCCCGGGTGCCACTCGACGGGGCAGGGCAGGGCGCGGGCGGCGGCCTCGACCTCGGTGCCGCGGTGGCTGGGGTCGAGGACGAGCGCGGCGACGTGCAGGTCGAACCGGACGGGGTCGTGCAGTTGGGCCTCGATGTAGTCGTCCAGGGCGTCCTGCTCGTCGGCCTCGGCGAGCGCGAGCAGCGGCATGGCCTCGAGGGTGCCGAAGTCCTCGGGTTCGAGGAAGCTGTCGGGGTAGCAGAAGGTGGCCCGGTGCAGGGTGCCGGGGGCGAGGCGGAAGTGCGCGGACCCGAAGCGGGGCGCACCGCCGTAGGGGCTGCGGTGGCGGTTGAGCGCGCCGTAGACGGGACGGCTCTCGGCGGGGGCCTCGTCGTAGGCGCCGCCGAAGATCCGGCTCTCCCACTTCCAGCGGTCGCCCCCCGGGTGGGCGGTGAGGCCGCCGTTGCTCGTCCCGGTGCTGAACTGGGAACGGTAGACGCCGTCACGGGCCATCGCGGCCAGGACGGGGACGCCGTCGGGCCTGGTGCGGTCCGGATGGAAGTTGAGCGTGACGTCGAGCCCGGCGGGCAGCGGATCGCCACTGCTGCGGGCCGCGACGTGCAGAAGGGCCGCGCGGGCTTCGGGCGTCTGCTCCATGCCGCGCAGTCTGCCCTGGTCAGGACACTCCCCGCAGCCGCTTTTCGGCACGCGACAGACTGCGAAGCCGAGGCACTACCGGCCGCGAAGCCAAGAGCGCGACAGGCTGCGAAACCAGGGGCGCGACCAACTGCGCAGCCGGGGGGAGCAGACTGCGAAGCCAGGGGTGCGGGGAACTGCGCGAGGGGGAACGGGACTTCGGGAAGATCCGGGCAGCAACAGAACCCGAATCCCGGCGGCGGCCTCGCGGGGCGTGTCACCCCCCGCGGCTCCGCCCACCTGCCAACGACTCTCCGTCCACGGATCTTTCCCGCGTCCCGTCCCCTCTCGCGCAGTTCCCCGCGCCCCCGGCTTCGCAGTCTGCCGCCTCCGGCAGGGGTTCTCAGCCCGCGTTGGTCCGGGCGAGCAGGCGCAGCAGGGCCGGGCTGAGGCGGGCGAGCAGGCGGGCGGCCTTGGCCTCGACGGTGACGGGGACGACGGGCTTGCGGGTGCGGACGGCGCGGACGATCTCGGCGGCGACCTTCTCCGGGGGGAAGCCCCGGCGGGCGTACAGCTTGGAGACCTGGGCCTGCTTGGCGGCGAGGGCGGCGTCGTCGAGGCCGGAGAAGGTACTGGTGCGGGTGATGTTGGTGTGGACGATGCCGGGGCAGATGGTGGAGACGCCGATCCGGTGCGGGGCGAGTTCGGCGCGCAGGCAGTCGGAGAGCATGAAGACCGCGGACTTGGAGGTGGCGTACGCGGCGAGCTTCTTGGCGGGCAGGTAGGCGGCGGCGGAGGCGAGGTTGACGATGTGGCCGCCGGTGCCGCGTTCGACCATCAGCTGTCCGAAGGCGCGGCAGCCGTGGATGACGCCCCACAGGTTGACGTCCAGGACGCGGCGCCACTCGTCCTCGGTGGTCTCCAGGAAGGTGCCGGAGTGGCCGATGCCCGCGTTGTTGACGACCACGTCGGGGACGCCGTGTTCGGTGGCGACCTGCTGGGCGAAGGCGTCGACGGCGGCGCCGTCGCTGACGTCGACCCGGTAGGCGGCGGCCTTGACGCCGGAGAGTTCGCAGAGTTCGGCGGTGCGCCGGGCGGCGGGCAGGTCGCGGTCGCAGACCACGATCCGGGTGCCCTGTTCGGCGAAGGCGAGGGCGGTGGCCCGGCCGATGCCGCTGCCGCCGCCGGTGACCACGGCCAACTCGCCCGCCGCGGAGGGTTCCTGGCGGAGCGCGCCGTGGTCGCGGGCGGTGAACTCGCGGACCAGCGCGGCCACCGTGGGGCCGTGTTCGAGCAGCGCGGACCAGTGGGTGGCGTTCAGGGTGCGCCGGGTGAGCCGGGGTGCCCAGCGTTCCAGGCCCTCGGAGAGGAAGTCGCAGACGTAGCGGTCCCGTTGCAGGGTGACCAGTTGCACCGGCACCTCGGTGTGCCGTTCGCGCGGGGCGCGGACGCGGGGGCGCATGTTGGCCCGGTAGAGCTCGATGCCGTGCACGGCGTCCTTGGCGAGGGTGGCCTGCGGGTGGCCGGGGCGGGGGCGGACGGCCTCCAGGTCGCGCAGCACGCGCGGCCACAGCCGGGCCAGGCCGAGCTTCCAGGCGGCGGGGGCGAGGACGGGCAACTGGAACAGCGCGATGTACCAGGAGTGGGCGCCCTGGCGCAGCAGTTGGGCGAGGTGGCGGGGGGTGGGGCGGCGCAGCCGGTGCCGGATCCAGTGGCCCATGTGGTCGAGGCAGGGGCCGGACATGGTGGTGTAGGAGGCGATCCGCCGGTAGGAGCCGGGCGCGGTGACGGCCTCCCACGCCTGGACGCTGCCCCAGTCGTGGGCGACCACGTGCACGGGGCGGTCGGGGCTGACGGCGTCGGCGACGGCGTACAGGTCCTCGCCGAGCAGTTCGAGCCGGTAGTCCTCGCGGGTGGCGGGCACCCCGGAGGCGCCGGAGCCGCGGGTGTCGTAGCGCACCACGTGGTGGTCGGTGGCGAGGTCGGCGGCGACGTCGTCCCAGACCGAGTGGTCGTCGGGGTAGCCGTGCACCAGGATCACCGTCGGGTCGGCCGGGTCGCCCTGCTCGTACACGGCGAGGGCGAGTCCGCCGGAGTCGACGGTGCGCCGGCGGGGCGCGTCGGTGCCGTCGGTGCCATCGGTGCCGTCGGTGCCGTGGGGTCCGTGGGGTCCGTTGCTGCGGCCGGTCATGCGGTTGCCTCCTGGAGTGCCCAGCGCCGCACGTGCGGCAGGTCGTCGTCGAGCCAGTACGCGTCCTCGTCGGTGACGACGAGGAGTTCCTCGAACTTGATGCCCACGTCGCGGAATCCGATGTGCGGTTCGACCGCCCACAGGCCGGGCGTGGGGGCGTGCCGGGAGGCGCGGCCGCCCGCCCAGAGCGGGGAGCGGCCCTCCAGGCGTTCCTTGACCAGTTCGCGTCCGAGGGTCTGCAGCGTACGCACCCCGAAGCCGAACAGGTTGACGCCGGCCGGGCCGCGGGCGGTGTTCCTGGTCACCTGGTGGCCGATGACCCGGCCGGGGTAGACCTGGTGGCGGTTGTCGTAGCCGTGCGCGGCGAGTTGGGCGTCGACGGCGGCGTACACCTCGGCGAGCGGCTTGCGGGCGCGGACCTCGCGCAGGATCAGTTCGCGGTAGACCCGCAGGTCCTTGGCGAGCAGGTCCCAGACGGGGTTGTCGCCGACCTTGCCGCCGTAGCCGATGTCGGCGGTGTAGCCGTCCACCACGGGCGCGCAGTCGAGCACGTACGGCATGCCCTCGGCGAGGACGCGGGAGCCGGCGAAGAACTGCAGCGGGGTGTGGAAGTGCCGGAAGGCGGTGCGGTCGCCGAACCAGGCGAACGGCACGTGGAAGAAGTCCTGCACGCCGGCCCGGACCAGGCAGCGGCGCAGTTCGGCGGTGGCCTGGCGTTCGGTGACGCCGGGTTCGATCCAGGCGGCGACCTGTTCGGCGCAGTGGTAGGCGAGCTGCTGGACCTCCCGGAACTTGGCCAGGTCGCGCTCGTCGTAGCGGAATTGCGGCACCTTCGGCATCTCACACCTCCAGGACGAGGGTCTCGCCCTCGGCGGCCCGGGACACGCAGGGCAGCAGCAGGCCGGCGGCCCGCTGCTCGTCGGTCAGGCGGCGGTCGCGGTGCTCGGGCGCCCCGGCGGAGACCCTGAGCACGCAGGTGCCGCAGAAGCCCTGCTTGCACGAGTACGGCAGGTCGGGGCGGGCCTCGCGGGCGACGTCGAGGGCGGAGCGGTCCGCCGGGACGGCCAGCGTCCGGTCGCCGATCCGGATCGTGAACGGGCGGCCGTCCCGGATCGGCGCGGCCCCGAAGCGTTCGAAGTGCAGCGCGGCGGCGGGCGAGGCGGGCAGCGCGCGCTGGACGGCCAGCAGCATCGGCGCGGGCCCGCACACGTAGACGGCGGCGCCCCGGGGCGCGTGCGCGAGCAGCTCGGCCGCGTCGGGGACGCCGTGCGCGTCGTCGGTGCGCACGTGCACCCGGGCCGGGTCGAGCGCGGTCAGCTCGGCGGTGAACGGGAGCGCGGCGGCGGTGCGCCCGGTGTGCACCAACTGCCAGTCCACTCCCGCCTGTTGGGCGGCGCGGGCCATCGGCAGCAGCGGGGTGACGCCGATCCCGCCGGCCAGGAACAGCACCTTCTCCTCCCCGCAGAACGCGAAGCCGTTGCGCGGCCGGCGCACCCGCAGCCGCACGCCCGTGTGCAGCGCGTCGTGCACCTCGACGGATCCACCGCCCCCGTCGGCGATCCGGCGCACCGCGATCCGGTACGCGTGCCGGTCCGCCGGGTCCCCGCACAGCGAGTAGTGGCGCTCCCGCCCGGACGGCAGCGTCAGCACGATCCGCGCCCCGGGCTGCCACGGCGGCAGCGTCCCCCCGGAGGGGTCGCCCAGCCGCAGCTCCACCACGTCCTCGGCGACCACCCGGTGCGACAGCACCACCAGGTGCAGCGGCGGCACCCCCCGCGCCTCGCCCCGGCGCGGGCTGCGGCGCAGCCCGGGGCGGCCCAGCGCGGGGCTGTACCAGTCGCCGAAGGCGGTCAGCCGGGCGAAGAGGCGGTCGGCGCGCGGGCGCCCGTAGAGGTCGGGGGGCGGGGTTTCGAGGTCCATGCGGGCACGACTCCAGATGCGGGGGCGGGGGCGCGGGGAACCGCGCGGAGGGGAGCGGGACGCGGGCGGGGTCCGTGGACGGGGAGCCGGTCGCGGGTGGGCGGAGCCGCGGGGGTGAGACGCTCCGCGGGGGGGTGAGACGCTTCGCGAGGGCCGCAAGCAGGATTCGAACAGCCGGGATTCCGGATCTTTCCGAAGTCCCGTTCCCGCTCGCGCAGTTCCCCGCGCCCCTGGCTTCGCAGCCTGCCGCGCCTCCCGGTTCCGCGGTCCGGTCAGTGCATGGCGGCGGCCCGCGCCGCGGGCGACTTCGCCAGGTAGGCGAGGGCCTGCGAGGAGCTGCCCTCGCGGGTGGGGTGGTAGCGGGGACCGAAGTACCGGGCGGCGGAGCGCAGGAAGCGTCCGGGTTCGGGGAGCAGGCCGCGCCGCGCCGCGCGCCGGGCCTCGCGCCAGGTGGGGGCGAGGCGTCCGTCCAGGGCGGGGTCGGCGGCGAGCATGAAGCGGGTGCCGCGGATCCACAGGTGGATCAGGAGCGGGCCGGAGACCAGCATGCCGCGGACGCGGCGCAGGTAGCCGGGGTCGAGGTGGCGCATCAGGTCGTAGGCGACGCTGCGGTGCTCGACCTCCTCGGCGCCGTGCCAGCGCAGCAGGTCGAGCATGGTGGGGTCGGCCTGGGCGCGGTCGAGGCCGGGCGAGTTGAGGGCCCAGTTGCCGAGGAAGGCGGTGAAGTGCTCGATCGCGGCGACGAAGGCGACGCGTTCGATGGTGTTCTCGCGGCGCTGGCGGGCGGTCAGGCCGGGCTTGTCGCCGAGGACGCGGTGGAAGAGCCAGCTGATCTGCCGGACGTAGGGGCGCGGGTCGAGGCCCTGGCCGAGCAGGTGGTCGAGCACCTCCTGGTGGGCCTCGGCGTGGATGGCCTCCTGCCCGATGAAGCCGAGCACCTCCTCGCGGAGCTGTTCGTCGCGGATCAGCGGCAGGGCGTCCTTGAACACCTTGACGAACCACCGCTCGCCCTCGGGCAGCAGCAGGTGCAGCACGTTGATGGTGTGGGTGGCCATCGGCTCGTCGGGGATCCAGTGCAGCGGCAGCTCGGACCAGTCGAAGTGCACGTCGCGCGGTTCGAGCACCAGGCTGTCGTGCACGGTGACGGGCGGGGTGGGGCGGGGCATGGGGTGCCTCCTGACGCGCGGCGGACGAGGGGCGGACGAGGGGGCGGCCCGGGGGCGGCCCGGTGGGCACACCGGCAAACTACTCGCGGGTAGCGGGCCCGACAAGGGTTTCGACCATTCTTATCAACATCGCGTCTAATAAGCCGCCCGCGCGGTGCCCCTCCCCCGGGAACGCGTTTGCCACCGCCGCCGCGAACCGCCAGGGTGGGTGCCGTGCCGGGGCAACGGAAGCGCAAGCGCAAGCAGGACGAGGAACGCGGCCGCCGCGTCGACGCGTACGCGGGCTGGCGGTGGCACTCGGCCGACTGGTTCCCCGACCGCGCGAGCCCGGTGGAACGCGTCCGGCTGCTGGACGCCCACCACCCCCTCGACGAGGGGCGGTTGCGGATCGACACCCCGTGCACCCGCACCGACGCCCCCGCCCACAGCCACCTGCGGGTGCTGCTGCCGCCCGGCCTGGCCCTCGGGGCCGGCGGCACCACCGTGGTGGCCGCACCCGTTCAGGAGGGACCGTGACCGACGCCCCCGGCCCGCTCGTCCGCGCGCTGATCGCCCACCCGGTGCTGGCCGCCCCCGGCTACCCGGCGCCGGACCACGCGCCCACCGGGCCGGGCGAGCTGTTCACCACCTGGCTGCTGGACGCCCTGGCCGCCGGCACCCCGGACGCGCAGGTGCTGACGCTGGCCACGGTGGACGCCGAGGGGCGGCCGGACGCCCGGGTGCTCGTCCTGCGGGACGTCGAACTCCCGGCCGCGGCCTGGCACTTCTGGACCGAGCCCGAGTCGCCCAAGGCCCGCCAGTTCGCCGCCCGCCCGGATGCCGCAGTGACCGTCTACTGGCCCGTCCACGGCCGCCAGGTCCGCCTGCGCGGCCCGGTCCGCCCCTCCCCCGGCTGCGCCACGCCCTCGCCCGGCCTGCGCTGCTACGCGCTGCACGCCGCCGAGGCCGAGTTCTGGCAGGCCGGCCCCGACCGGCACCACCTGCGCCGCCGCCACACCCGCACCCCCTCCGGATGGACGGACACCGGCTGGACCGGCACCCGCCTGCCCGGCTAGGCCCTCTCCTTCGGATCTTCTGCCCGTTGGTCCGGGTGCGTCGTCGGACGAGGGCCGCTCGGCGGACGCGGTCGCGGCGGCCCCCACCGTCGTCCGGACGGTGGCCGCCCTGGCCGGCGAGCTGAACACGCCCGAGCATGCCTTTCGAACGTACCGCGGCCTCATCGAGGAGCTGCACTTCGGTGACCGGTCGTCAGGCTGCGATGACTGGGCATCAAGTGACTGTGCCGGAAGGGTGTTGGAGAACGGGAGGTTCGGCTGGTCGGACCGGGTGAGCGTAGCCGGGTGATCTTGGGCGCTGCTATCGTGCGTGCGGCACCTGCCGGTACTGATGTTCGAACGGAGAGACATGCGCAAGTCGAAGCGGATAGCGGCGCTCGCCCTCAGTGTGCTGGGCATGACGACGGGAATGCTGTTCGCGGCTGCTCCGGCGCAGGCGGCGTCGACACCCAGCGGAGCCTGCAACAGCGTCGGCAGCGGGTACTACCTGATCGACCAGCACCCCATCGGCACGGTCGCCGACGTCTACCTGTTCTACAACGGCTCCAGCAACTGCGCCGTCACCTGGAAGCGCAGCCCGAACGGGACCACCCGGTACGACCTGAGGGTGAACATCGAGCGGCAGAGCGACCTGAAGGACGCTCCGGACGCGGGCTACTACCTGTACTACGCCGGTCCGGTGACCCTGAGCGCCAAGGGCACCTGCATCTCGTGGGGCGGCGAAGCGGGGGGCGTCCGCTGGTACTCCGGCTGGACCCACTGCGGC
>NZ_JBHUWH010000213.1:0-12725 GCF_042670125.1 Kitasatospora sp. NPDC057198
GCACTTGGCCGAGCGGGGCTTCGCCGTCCGGCCCACGGTGTTGACCGGCGGGTGCGTCGGGCCGGCCCGTTCCACCCGGTCCCACCGACGGGCGGGACCGCGTTGGACGACCGTCCACCCGCCGTCAGGGCCGGGGGGCGGCCGGGAGCCGGGGGAGCAGGTGTACGCCGAGGGCCAGCCAGGCGGCTGCCAGCAGCCAGCCGCCCAGGACGTCCAGTGGCCAGTGCACGCCCAGGTAGACCCGGGTGAAGCCGATCACGGCGGTGAAGAGGAGTGCCGCCGTCGTTGCCGCGCGGGTCGCGGAGGAGCGGGTCAGGGCGACCGCGACGGCGAGCAGCCCGGCGGAGAGGGCGGAGGTGAAGGCGTGGCCGGAGGGGAAGGCGTGGTCGGAGGCGTCGAAGGCCCAGGAGGCGGCCGGCGGGCGGGGGCGGGCCAGGGTGCGCATCAGGCCCTGGCGGAGCAGTTGGCCCGCCGGCAGCCAGAGCACCGGGGCGAGCAGCAGCAGGGCGGCCGGACGGTCGGGGGAGGGGCGGCCGGGGGAGGGGCGGCGGGACCGCAGTACGACCGCGCCCGCGGCCAGGGCGAGCAGGTACGGGAAGACGTCGGTGCCCAGGGCGGTCACCGCGGTCCCCGCCGACCGGGCCCAGGCCGGGCGGTGGGCCACGCCCCAGTGCACCGCGGCGCTCTCGAAGCCGAACGGGGCCCGGCCGTGGGCCAGTACCACGGCCGTGAGCAGGGCGAACGCCCCGCCGCAGGCCGAAGCGAGCACGGCGGGGCGGCGCAGCGCTCCCGGGGCCGGCGGCGCCCCCGCGTCCGGTGGGGCCACGGCCGGCGGGGGCGGGGAGGGGAGCATCGGCGGTGCGCCTTTCCGGAGGCGGGGCGGGACGGCGGGGCGGCGGGCGAGGGCGGACGGTGTCCTCGTCACCAGCATGGCCCGGCGGCGCCGTACGGTTCCCGAAGATCCGGGAACGGCTGCGGGTGTCGGCGGGTGTCGGCGGTTGTCGGCGGGTGTCGGACCGGGGGCCGCCCGGTTTCGCCGCCCCGGGCCGGGGCACACGCGCCCGCATGGACCAGTCCCAAGCGCCGGTGCTCGAGGCCCTCGCGGCCTTCCACGCCAATCCGCTGACCGTGTTCACCCCACCCGGCCACAAGCAGGGGAGGGGTGCCGACCCGCGCGTCCTGGAGGTGCTCGGGGCGGACGTGTTCCGCTCCGACGTGCTGGCCTCCGGCGGCCTCGACGACCGCACCGACTCGCGCGGCATCCTGCCGCACGCCCAGGCGCTGATGGCCGAGGCGGTGGGCGCCGAGCACACCTTCTTCTCCACCTGCGGCAGCTCGCTGTCGGTCAAGGCGGCGATGCTCTCCGTGGCCGGGCCGCACGAGGAGCTGCTGGTCGGCCGGGACGCCCACAAGTCCGTGGTGGCCGGGCTGATCCTGGCCGGGATCCGCCCGGTCTGGGTCGACCCGTCGTGGGACGCCGAGCTGCACCTGGCCCACCCGCCGCGCGCCGAGGCGTTCCGGGCCGCGCTGGAGCGGCACCCCGACGCCAAGGGCGCGCTGGTCACCTCGCCCACCCCGTACGGCACCTGCGCCGACCTGGCGGGCATCGCCGAGGTGTGCCACGCCGCCGGGAAGCCGCTGATCGTGGACGAGGCGTGGGGCGCGCACCTGCCCTTCCACCCCGACCTGCCGCAGTGGGCGATGGACGCCGGGGCGGACGTGTGCGTCACCTCGGTGCACAAGATGGGCTCCGCGCTCGAGCAGAGCTCGGTCTTCCACCTGCGGGGCGACCTGGTCGCCCCGGACGTCCTCAAGCAGCGCGAGGACCTGCTCGGCACCACCAGCCCCTCCACCCTGGTGTACGCCGCGCTCGACGGCTGGCGCCGCCAGATGGTCCAGCACGGCCGGGAGCTGTTCGGCGCCGCGCTGGCGCTCGCCGCCGACGTCCGGGAACGGATCGAGGCCCTGGACGGGATGCACGTCCACGGCCGGGACGACTTCTGCGGGCCGCGCCTGGCCGCCGACCTCGACCCGCTGCAGGTGATCGTCGACGTCTCCGCGCTCGGCACCACCGGCTACCGGGCCGGCGACTGGCTGCGCTCCCACCACCAGCTCACCCTGCACGTCTGCGACCACCGCCGGATCAGCGCCCAGCTCACCCACGCCGACGACAGCACCACCGCCGACGCGCTGCTGCACGGCCTGCGCGAACTCGTCGCCGCCGCGCCCACCCTCCGCCCCGCCACCCGGGTGCACCTGCCCGACCCGGGCGAACTGCGGCTGGAGCAGGCGGACCTGCCGCGCGACGCGTTCTTCGGCCCGACCGAGCAGGTGCCGCTGAAGGAGGCCGCCGGCCGGACCGTCGCCGAGATGCTCACCCCGTACCCGCCCGGCATCCCCGCCGCGCTCCCCGGCGAACGCCTCAACGACGCCGTCCTGGAGTACCTGCGCACCGGGCTGGAGGCGGGCATGCTCATCCCCGACAGCGCCGATTCCGACCTGGCGACCGTCAAGGTCGTCCGCGAGCCGTGAGCGGCGACGGCCCCCGGCCCGGCCTGGACGAGCGCGCCGTGCTGGCCCGGCAGGTCACCGCCGCGCTCGCCGCGGCCGGGCACACCGTGGCCACCGCCGAGTCGCTCACCGCCGGGCGGCTGGCCGCCGTGCTCGCCGACGCCCCCGGCGCGGGCGGGGTCTTCCTCGGCGGCGTCGTCGCCTACGCGGCCGAACTCAAGACCGGCCTGCTGCGGGTGGACGCCGCCCTGGTCGCCGAGCAGGGCACCGTCCACCCCGAGGTGGCCGCCCAGATGGCCGAGGGCGTCCGGGCCCGCACCCGCGCCACCTACGGCCTGGCCACCACCGGCGCCGCCGGGCCCGCCCCGCACGACGGCCGCCCCGTCGGCACCGTGCACGTCGCCGTCAGCGGCCCCGGCGGCACCCGCACCGCCAGCCCCGAACCGCCCACCGACCGGCCCGCCGACATCCGGGGCACCGCCGTCGAGGCCGCCCTGCGGCTGCTGCGCGACCAGTTGCGCCCCGACGGCTGAGCAGCACGGACGGCCCGCACCACCCGAACGGCACGGAACCCGGAGGAGCAGCCATGCGCGAGCGGATCGACCGGATCGCCGAACCCTGGGGCGACCGCACCCCCTACCGGCCCGGCCGGCCCTGGCCGGTGCGCCGGGACGCGTACCTGACGGGGGACGGCGTGGACCGCTGGGTGCCGGCCGCCTCGCTGCTGCACTCCAACGGCGACGCGATGGACGTCGCGGTGCGCGACGGCCGGATCGTCGGGGTGCGCGGCCGGGCCGACGACCGGGTCAACCGGGGGCGGCTCGGCCCCAAGGACCTGTTCGGCTGGCAGGCCAACCACGCCCGCGACCGGCTCACCGTGCCGCTGGTGCGGCGTGGCGGAGAGCTGGTGGAGAGCGACTGGGACACCGCGATGGGCCTGGTCACCGAGCGGAGCAGGCAGCTGCTGGACGCGCACGGCCCCGGCGCGATCGGCTTCTACACCTCCGGCCAGCTGTTCCTGGAGGAGTACTACACGCTCGCGGTGATCGCCCGCGCGGGCATCGGCACCAACCACCTGGACGGCAACACCCGGCTGTGCACCGCCACCGCCGCCGAGGCGCTCAAGGAGACCTTCGGCTGCGACGGCCAGCCCGGCTCGTACACCGACGTCGACCACTGCGACACGCTCGCCCTGTACGGCCACAACATGGCCGAGACCCAGCCGGTGCTGTGGATGCGGGTGCTGGACCGCCTCGCCGGGCCCGAACCGCCCCGGCTGCTGTGCGTCGACCCGCGCCCCACGCCCGTCGCCGCCCGCTCCGAGGTGCACCTCGCGCCCCGGATCGGCACCAACGTCGCGCTGCTGAACGCGCTGCTGCACGAACTCGTCCGCACCGACCGGATCGACCACGCGTACGTCGAGGCGCACACCGTCGGGTACGCCGAGCTCGCCGCGGGCGTCGAGCGGTGCACGCCCGCCTGGGCCGCGCGGATCTGCGACGTGCCCGCCCGGGAGATCCAGCGGGCCGCCGAACTGCTCGGCGACGCACGGCGGTTGCTCTCCACCGTGCTGCAGGGCGTCTACCAGTCGCACCAGGCCACCGCCGCCGCCGTCCAGGTCAACAACATCCAGCTGGTGCGCGGCATGCTCGGCCGCCCCGGCTGCGGGGTGCTGCAGATGAACGGCCAGCCCACCGCCGAGAACACCCGCGAGTGCGGCGCCGACGGCGACCTGCCCGGCTTCCGCAACTGGCAGAACGGGCAGCACGTCGCGGAACTCGCGAAGCTGTGGAACGTGGCGGAGGAGCGCATCCCGCACTACGGCGCGCCCACCCCCGCGATGCAGATCTTCCGGTACGCCGAACAGGGCTCGATCAAGCTGCTGTGGATCTCCGGCACCAACCCGGCCGTCTCGCTGCCCGAACTCGCCCGGATCCGCGAACTCCTGCGCGCCGAGGGCCTGTTCACCGTCGTCCAGGACCTCTACCCGACCGAGACCGCGCTGCTCGCCGACGTGGTGCTGCCCGCCGCCACCTGGGGCGAGAAGACCGGCACCTTCACCAACGCCGACCGCACCGTCCACCTCTGCGAACAGGCCGTCGAGCCGCCCGGACAGGCCCGCCCCGACCTGGACATCCTGCTCGACTACGCCCGCCGGATGGACTTCCGCGACCGCGACGGCGCCCCGCTGATCGGCTGGCACGACGCGCCCGGCGCGTTCGCCGCCTGGCAGCGCTGCTCCGCCGGCCGCCCCTGCGACTACACCGGCCTCAGCTACGAGCTGCTGCGCGAACGCGGCGGCATCCAGTGGCCCTGCGACGCCGAGCACCCCGACGGCACCGAACGCCTCTACACCGACGGCATCAGCTGGGCCGCCCCCGACACCTGCGAGACCTACGGACGCGACCTGGTCACCGGCGCGTCCGTCTCCGAGACCGAGTACCGGGCGCTCAACCCCGGCGGCAGGGCCGTGCTCAAGGCCGCCGAGTACCTGCCCCCGCACGAGGACGTCAGCGCCGACTACCCGCTGCAACTCACCACCGGCCGCACCCTCTACCACTTCCACACCCGCACCAAGACCGGCCGCGCCCCCCAACTCGACGCCGCCGCACCCGAGATGTGGGTCGAGATCGGCGCCGGCGAGGCCCACCGGCGCGGCGTCGCGGAAGGCGACCTGGTCGAGGTCGCCACGGCGCGCGGCGCCGTCCGGGCCCGGCTGCGGGTCACCGCGCTGCGCGACGGACTGCTCTTCCTGCCCTTCCACTACGGCTACTGGGACACCCCCGGCCGCACCGGCCCCGGCCCCGACGGCGGGCGCGCCGCCAACGAGACCACCCCCACCGACTGGGACCCGGTCTCCAAGCAGCCGCTGTTCAAGACCGCCGCCGCCCGCCTCACCCGGCTCGCCCCCGGCGACGGCAACCCCGCCCCCGCCCCCACCACCGGAGCCTCCGCACCCGCCGACCCCGCCGCCGCACCCCCCACCACCGGCGGCCCCGCCGCCCTCGCCGACCAGCGGACCGCACCCGAAGCCACCACCGCACCGGAGGAGGCCGCCCCGTGAACCCCGTCGAAGCCGTCCTGCGCACCCTGCACGACGGCGAACTCGCCCTCCACGACGACCTGCTGGCCGCCGCCGAGGACCACCGCGCCGAACACGAGTTCCACCACGTCGCCACCGACACCGCCCGCTGGTCCGCCGAACACGCCCGGCTGATCGCCGCCACCGCCACCGCCCGCGGCCTGCACCTGCCCGCCGACCGCGACCCCGCCGACCGCGACCCGGCCGCCCTCGCCCGGCTGCGCCGCAAGGCCGCCGAGGACCTCACCCCGCGCCCCGACGGCGACGGCCTGCCCGACCTGCTGGAGACCCTGGCCGCCCTGCACCTCGCCGCCGCCCGCAACTCGCTGCACTGGGAGATGCTCGCCCAGGCCGCGCAGGCCGGCCGGGACGCCGAACTGCTCGAACTGGCGAGCCGCTGCCACCCGCAGGCGCTCCGCCAGATGCGCTGGACCAACACCCTGATCAAGACGCTCTCACCACAGCTGCTGACCGCGTAGACCCCTACGGGAGGAGCCACCCATGCGCATCGGATACACCCTCATGACCGAGCAGCGCGGCCCGCGCGACCTGGTCGCCGACGCGGTGCGCGCCGAACGGGCCGGGTTCGACTTCGCGGTCGTCTCCGACCACTACTTCCCCTGGCTGGACGAGCAGGGCCACGCTCCCTACGCCTGGGCGGTGCTCGGCGCGGCGGCCCAGGCCACCGCCGAACTGCCGCTGATGACGTACGTGACCTGCCCGACCGTCCGCTACCACCCGGCGGTGGTGGCGCAGAAGGCCGCCACCGTGCAACTGCTCTCCGAGGGCCGCTTCCGGCTCGGGCTGGGCAGCGGGGAGAACCTCAACGAGCACGTGGTGGGCCGCGGCTGGCCGCCCGTCGCGGTCCGGCAGGAGATGCTGGCCGAGGCGGTGGAGATCATCCGGGCGCTGTTCGCCGGCGGGTACGTCACCCACCACGGACGGCACTTCCAGGTGGACGGCGCCAAGCTCTGGGACCTGCCCGAGCAGCCGCCGCCGATCGGCGTCGCCGTCTCCGGCCCGGTCTCCTGCGCCACCGCCGGGCGGCTCGCCGACCTGGTGATCGCCGTCCAGCCCGAGCGCGAACTGCTCACCGCCTTCGCCGAGGCCGGCGGCGCGGGCAAGCCCTCGGTCGGCCAGGTGCCGGTCTGCTTCGACCGGGACCGGGACGCCGCCGTCGAGCGCGCGCACGCCCAGTTCCGCTGGTTCGGCGGCGGCTGGAAGGTCAACGCCGACCTGCCCGGCACCGCCGGCTTCGCCGCCGCCAGCCAGTACGTCCGGCCCGAGGACGTCGCCGCGTCCATCCCGTGCGGCGACCGGGTCGAGGACTTCCTCGACGCCGTCCGCCCCTACGCCGAGGCCGGCTTCGACGAACTCGCGCTGATCCAGGTCGGCGGCGACAGCCAGCCCGCGTTCACCGACTGGGCCGAGAAGGAACTGCTGCCCGCGCTGCGCGCCGCCTGGTGAGCCGCACCCGGCCGCCGGGTTCCGGGCGGGCCCGGGGGTTCAGCCGCCGAACTCGGCGACCGCCGCCGCCACGATCGCCTCCAACCGCGCGTGGTGCGCCCCGCGCCAGTAGACCTGGCCGCAGTCCGCGCACTGCGCGAAGGCGTCGTAGGAGCGCCCGGTGCCGTCCTCGATCCGGCCCCGCACCGCCTCCTTGGCGGCGGTGCGCAGCGCGCCGTTGCAGGCGGTGCACCTCGTCCACGGCGCCAGCGGCGGCGCGAACCGGGAGAGCACGTCGCGCAGCTGGTCCTCCGGCCGGTGGCTGTAGACGTAGCCGCCGGCCCACAGCTCGCGCCGGCGCAGCAGGCCCCGGTCCCGGGAGAGCATCACCCGCTGCTCGGCGGCCGACCGGGCGGCCAGCGCCGGGTCGCCGATGTCCACGCTCTCGTACGCGGCGTCGACGCCCAGCAGCCGCAGCCGGCGGGCCAGCGTGCCCAGGTGGACGTCGAGCAGGAAGCGCGCCGGCCCGGCCAGCCGCTGGGGCCGGGCCACCCCGAGCACCGCGACCCGCGCGCCCGGCCCGGCGACCCGGGAGACGGGCACCGGCGCGCCGTCCACCCGCAGCCCGCCGACCTCGGTGAGCGGCACGCCCAGCGACTCGACCACGTGCCCGAGCGTCGAGGTGCCGTCGGTGCGCACTGCGGCGGGCCCGGCGCGGTGCCGGGAGCCGACGAAGGGGTGCAGGTCGGGGGCGAACTCGATCCAGATCTCCGGTCTCTCCACGGCACCAGCATGCCAGCGCCCCCAAGCGGTTTTCCGCCCCGCACCGGGGGCGCCGCGGTCAGGGCTCGAACAGCACCTTGACCGCGCCGTCCCGCTTCTGCTGGAACATCGCGTACGCCTGCGGCGCCTCGTCCAGCGGCAGGTGGTGGGTGGCGAAGGAGTCCACACCCAGCGGGTCGGCGTCGGTCAGCAGCGGCAGCAGCTCGTCCGTCCAGCGGCGCACGTTGGCCTGGCCCATCCGCAGCTGGATCTGCTTGTCGAACATGGTCAGCAGCGGCATCGGGTCGGCCGCGCCGCCGTAGACCCCGGACACCGAGACGGTGCCGCCGCGCTGCACCAGCTCGATCGCCAGCTGCAGGGCCTGGAGCCGGTCCAGGCCGGCCTTCTGCATCAGCGGCCGGGCCAGCGCGTCCGGCAGCAGGCCGGTCATCCGCTGCGCCACCGACGCGACGGGGGAGCCGTGCGCCTCCATGCCGACCGCGTCGATCACGCTGTCCGGGCCGAGGCCGTCGGTCAGGTCGCGCACCGCCTGCGGCAGCAGCTGCGGCCGGTCGTTCAGGTCCAGCACCACCGCGCCGCGCTCCCGGGCCCGCCGGAGCCGCTCCGGGACGAGGTCCACCCCGATCACCTGCCGGATCCCCGGGCGCAGCAGCGCCATCCGCACGCACATCTCGCCGATCGGGCCCAGCCCGAGCACCAGCAGCGTGCCGCCGTCCGGCACCGCCGCGTACTCCACGGCCTGCCAGGCCGTCGGCAGCACGTCGGAGAGGAAGACGTACCGGTCGTCCGGCGGCCCGTGCGGGACCTTCACCGGCAGCGTGTCGCCGAACGGCACCCGCAGCAGCTCGGCCTGCCCGCCCGGCACCTGCCCGTACAGCTTGGTGTAGCCGAACAGCGCCGCGCCGCTGCCGTACTCGCGCACCTGGGTGGTCTCGCACTGCGAGTGCAGCCCCTTGGAGCACATCCGGCAGGTACCGCAGCTGACGTTGAACGGCACCACCACCCGGTCGCCCGGACTCAGCGAACCCACCGCGCCGCCCACCTCCCGGACGACGCCCATCGCCTCGTGCCCCAGGACGTCGCCCGGGTCGAGGAACGGCCCCAGCACCTCGTACAGGTGCAGGTCGGAGCCGCACAGGCCGGTCGAGGTCACCTCCACCAGCACGTCCGAGGGCTCCTCGATCCGGGGGTCGGGCACCTCCGTCACCCTGACGTCCCGCCTGCCCTGCCAGGTCACCGCACGCATCACGCGCTCCTTCCGTAGGGTCGGTCAATCCGCTTGCGGGCCGGGCTCGTTGTTCGCGCGACCGGCCCGGTCGCCGAGGGCGGTCAGCACCGGCACCAGCCGCCCCGTCCGCCCGGCCGCCGCCTCCCCCGACAGGTCGTGCTCGGCGACCCGGCCCGGCCCCGGCAGCAGCCGGCCCGCCGCGCCCAGCAGCGCCCCGAACGCGCCCGGGGCCACCCCCTCCAGACGGGTGGCGAGCTTCGCGGCCGGGGTCAGCACCAGCTCCGGCCGCCCCCCTTCGGCGGCCCGCACGATCCGGCGCGCCGCCCGCCCCGCGTCCATCGACAGCAGCGGCAGGCTCGCCGCCGCGCCGAACCAGGCGTACTCCAGCGGCGCCCGGCCGGAGAACCGGGCCGCCCGGTGCGAACCCGTCCGCATCAGCCCCGGCACCACCGTGGTCACCCGCACCCCGCTGCCCGCCAGCTCCACCCGCAGCCCGCGGGAGAACGCCGCCAGCGCGGCCTTCGCCGTCACGTACGGCAGCAGGTGCGGCGCCGGGACGGGCCCGCCGATCGAGGCGATGTTCACCACCGAGCCGGTGCCGCGCTCGCGCATGCCGGGCAGCACCGCCAGCACCAGCTCCAGCGGCGCCGCCACCATGACGTCCCAGGAGGTGCGGAAGTCCTCCCCGGTCAGCGCCGGCAGCGGCCCGACCTGGATCACCCCCGCGTTGTTCACCAGCACGTCCAGCGGACGCCCCAGCCGCTCGGCGGCCTCCGCGGCCACCGCCCGCCCCGCGCCCGGCACCGACAGGTCGCACTCCAGCGCCGCCCGGCGGGTCGTCAGCCGCCCCAGCCTCCGCTCCGCGAAGGCCAGTTCGGCGCCGTCCCGGGCGCACACCGCGACCCGGCAGCCGCGCCGGGCCAGCTCCTCGGCCACCAGCAGGCCCAACCCGCGGGACCCGCCGGTGACCAGCGCCGCCCGGTCGGCGAAATCCATCCGTGCCACGACCGCCACCTCTCCTCCGCACACGACTGCGCCGCGCCTGCCCGAGGTGCAGGGGAGGAAACCGGACGATAAGAGATATACGGGGACATTCATTCGTTTCTGCCCGGCCCGGCCGGTTAGCCGGGTCGGTAGAGCCCACGACCTCCACGCCCCGGAAGGACACCCATGACTGCCGACGACACCCGACCCGACCTGCCCGGCAAGCCGAGCGCCGGGCAGCCGACGGTCGAGGAGCCGGTCGAGCCGCGCCCGCCGCTCCCGCCGAAGCCCGACCAGGCCGCCCCCACGACCGTCTCGGCGACCGGGCGAGACCCGCGGGACGGCGGCGGTCCGGTCCGCGCCCAGGCCGGCGCGTACCTCACCAACGCGCAGGGCACCCGGCTGCCGGACTCCGACCACTCGCTGAAGGCCGGCCCGCGCGGCCCCGTCCTGCTCCAGGACCACCACCTGCGGGAGAAGATCACCCACTTCGACCACGAGCGGATCCCCGAGCGCGCGGTGCACGCCCGCGGCGCCGCCGCGCACGGCGTGTTCGAGAGCTACGGCACGGGCGCCGGGCTCAGCAGGGCCGGCTTCCTCGCCGCCGGGGCCAGGACGCCGGTCTTCGTCCGGTTCTCCACCGTGCTCGGCTCGCGCGGCTCCGCCGACACCGTCCGCGACACCCGCGGCTTCGCCACCAAGTTCTACACCGACGAGGGCGTCTTCGACCTGGTCGGCAACAACATCCCGGTGTTCTTCATCCAGGACGCGATCAAGTTCCCGGACGTGGTGCACGCCGCCAAGCCGCACCCCGACCGGGAGATCCCGCAGGCGCAGTCCGCCCACGACACCTTCTGGGACTTCGTCTCGCTGCACACCGAGGCCACCCACCACACCCTGTGGAACATGTCCGACCGGGGCATCCCGCGCTCCTACCGGACGATGGAGGGCTTCGGCGTCCACACCTTCCGGCTGGTGAACGCCGAGGGCGGCACCTGCCTGGTCAAGTGGCACTGGAAGCCCAAGCTCGGCGTCCACTCGCTGACCTGGGACGAGGCCCAGCTGATCGGCGGCGCCGACCCCGACTTCCACCGCCGCGACCTGTACGACGCCATCGAGGCCGGCGCCTACCCGCACTGGGAACTCGGCGTCCAGGTCATGCCCGACACCCCCGAACAGACCTTCGAGGGCATCGACCTGCTCGACCCCACCAAGCTCGTCCCCGAGGAGCTGGCCCCCGTCCAGCCGCTCGGCCTGATGACCCTGCACGCCAACCCGACCAACTTCTTCGCCGAGGTCGAGCAGGTCGCCTTCCACCCCGGCCACCTGGTGCCCGGCATCGACATCACCGACGACCCGCTGCTCTCCGGCCGGCTCTTCTCCTACCTGGACACCCAGATCACCCGGCTCGGCGGCCCCAACTTCGCGCAGATCCCGATCAACCGCACCCACGCGCCGGTCAACGACATGCTGCGCGACGGCTTCCACCAGGACGCCGTGCACACCGGCACCGCCCCCTACAAGCCCAACTCGCTGGACGGCGGCTGCCCGTTCTTCGCCGGCACCGACGAGCACGCCTTCGTCGAGCACCCGCAGCCCGTCCCGGCGGCGGAGAAGGTCCGGGCGGCGCCCGCCTCGTTCGACGACCACTTCAGCCAGCCCCGGATCTTCTGGGCCAGCATGACGCCCGTCGAGCAGGAGCACATCATCAACGCCTACGCCTTCGAGCTCGGCAAGTGCACCGAACCCGCCGTCCGCGAACGCAACCTGCGGGTACTGGCCCGGATCGACGCCCGGCTGTGCGCCGAGGTCGCCACCGGCCTCGGCCTGCCCGTCCCGGAGCCCGACGGCGACCCGGCGGCCCCCGAGCCCAGCCCCGCGCTCTCCCAGCTCGGCCGCGAGTGGCCGGTCACCGGGCGGACGGTGGGCATCCTCACCGGCCCCGACACCGACCCCGGCGCGCTCGCCGCCGTCCGCGAGGCCGCGCTCGCCGCCGACCTGGTGCCCCTGGTGGTCGCCCCCACCGGCGGCGACCCGGCCGAGGTGCAGCGCAGCTTCGCCACCGCCCGTTCGGTCGAGTTCGACGCCGTCCTGCTGGCCGGCGTCCCCGGCCCCGCCGCCGACGCCGCCCCCGCCCGGGACGCCCGCGCCGCCGGACCGCACACCACCCTCGACCCGCGCCTGGTGCTGCTGCTCGGCGAGGCGTGGCGGCACGCCAAGGCGATCGGCGGCTGGGGGGACGTCCGCGACGTCCTCACCGCGGCCGGCCTCCCGCCGGACGGGCCCGGCATCGTCCTCGGCACCGACCCGGTGCGGGTCCTGCGCGACCTGGCGGACCTGCTCGCCGGGCACCGGGTCTGGGACCGCTTCCCGCCGCCCGAACAGGGCTGATCCGGAAGGATTTTCCTACCGGCGGGCGGCATGCTCGGGCGATCGGCGGGCAGACGGCGGACGTACCGATACCAAGGAGGACAAATCGTGGTTCCGCTCCTGTTGGTCCTGCTCCTCGCCCTGCTGCTGTTCGGCGCGGGCTTCGCGGTGAAGATCCTGTGGTGGGTCGCGGTCGTCGTGCTCGTCGTGTGGCTGGTGGGCTTCCTCGCCCGCGGCACCAACGCGACCGGCGGCCGCGGACGTTGGTACCGCTGGTAGCGGACCCGCGGTACCGACGACGCCGGCGGCGGAGGCCCAGAG
>NZ_JBHUWH010000214.1:0-12705 GCF_042670125.1 Kitasatospora sp. NPDC057198
GCCAAGGCCCGCGCCTGGGACCTCCTGTTCACCCCCGACGCGGCCTCCAACCGCATCCTGGAGGCCACCGCCCGCGGCTTCTGGGCCTCCGGCGACCCCGACCGGCAGAACGCGTACGCGCTGCGCTTCTTCGAGCGGATCACCGGGGCCGCCGACCGCAGCGACACCGTCACCCGGCTGCTCGGCCAGACTCTCTTCCCGGTCGCCCAGGCCACGCCCGAGGTGGTGGCCGCGGCGGAGGCCGTCCTCGCCGATCCGGCGCTGACGCCGGCCCTGCGGCGGAACCTGAGCGACTCCACGGACGACCTGCGGCGGACGCGGGCGGTGCAGCGGGCCTTCGGCGGGAGGTGAGCGAATCAGGGGCTCGGGGAACGGCGAGTCGGTGCTGCTGACGGTCGGAGCCCATCGGAGTGTCCGTGTTGCTGCGTGTCTTTGACGGAACCGGAAGCAGATGCGCGCTTCGGCAGTGAACCGTCAGCAGACCCGGGCTCGCCGTTCCCCGAGCCCCTGGCGGGGCTCGTTCTCTTGCCGTTTCCCGAGCCCCTGGTGGGGCTCGTTCTCTCGTCGTTCAGAAGGTGCCGCGGGTGGTGAGGGCGCGGGTGGTGGGGAGGGCGAAGGCGGAGGCGGTCCAGGTCTCGGGGGCGGGGGCGGTGGTGGTGGGGAGGGCGCCGGTGACGGAGACGGTGTAGCTGCCGGGGGGCAGCGGGAGGTCGGCCGGGGTGGTGAAGCGGTAGACCAGGGTGTCGCGTTCCAGGGCGATGGTGACGACCGCGCCCGGGAGGTCGGTGGCGGGGGCGGTGCCGGGGAGGGCGGCGGGGCGGTTCAGCCGGAGCTCGACCTGCAGGGCCGTCATCGTCTCGTCCAGGTCGAGCCGCAGGGTGTGCCGGGTGCCGGTGGGGCCGAGCGGGTCGGTCCGGGCGGCGCCGCGCAGGGTGCGGGGGAGGGACGCGCTCGCACTGGCGGAGACCGTCGCGGGGGCCGGGGAGTTCGGGGCCAGCGACATCGGCCGGGTGTGCGGGTCGGCGCTCGGCGACGCGTCGGCGGACGCGGAGGGCGAGGGCGAGGACGCGGAGGGCGCCGGGGAGGACGGTGCCGGGGAGGAGGGGGACGGCGCGGGCGAGGTGGCCGCGGCGGGCCGGACGGGCGGCGCGGGCCGGGTGGCCGGGGTGGCCGCGGCCGGGTGGACGCCGGGCGGGGCGGGGGTGGTGGCGGTGCCGCCGGCCGTCGCCGGGGCGGCCTGCACGGTGGACGCCGGGGTGGGGTCGCCGGTGGGCGGGGTCTCGCCGGGGGAGGCGTCGGGGCTGGGCGCGGGCGGCCCGCCGACGGTCACGCCGGCGCGGCGGCCGATCTGCTGCTGCTCGTTGAGCAGCCAGGTGGTGGCCAGGCTGATCCCGACCACGGTGGACATCGCCATCGCCGCGCCGGAGAACCGGATGGTGGGCAGCCGCAGCCGCCCGCCGAAGGGCCTGGGCCGGCCGTGCCGTCCCGACCGGCCCGCGGCTACGGGCCTGGAGTGCTCGCGGAGCGCCACCGGGCTCCCCTTCCTGGTACAGGACCGCACGCGACGCCGCGCCCCGTGCGCGACCCGGGCGGGCCCGGACGAACGGGGCGGGGAGGGACGAGACTACCAGTGGTCTGACGGACCGCCAGATCCCGGGCGAAACCCACTGGCCGAATCGAGTCCCGTGCGACGCGGGCGAGTTGGAGCGCGTCCGGGCCGGCCGGGACGGCTCGCGCGAGCCCGCCGCGAGCCCCGTGCAACCCCCTGCAACCGTTGCGCGCCACCGCGCGCCGGAGCACGCTGGGGCGGTACCCAGCCGCTCCGGAGAGACCGTCATGCCGTGCGACCCGCCGCCCGCCCCTGCCGACCAGTCGTTCGCCGCCACCCCCACGGGCGGCGAGCGCGACGGAGCCACCGCACCCCCCGCGGTGGTGGAGGAGGTGCTGGCGCTGCGGATCGCCCTGGACCAGGACCTGGTCGGTGAGGTGCGCACCCGTTTCCGGTACGCGGCCGCCGCGCCGCACGAGGTGCGCCTGACCTTCCACCTGGGGCGTCCCGACGAGGCGGACTGGGTCTTCTCCCGCGACCTGCTGCGGGACGGCCTGCAGTCGCTCAGCGGCCAGGGCGACGTCAAACTGTGGCCCGCCCACTGCCCCTGCCACGGCGCGACCCTGCACCTGGCGCTCGGCTCCCCGCACGGCAGCGCCCTGCTGGAGGCGTCCCGGCCGCAGGTGAAAGCCTGGCTGGAACGCACCTACACCGTGGTGCCGGACGGCAGCGCCGCCGAACTGCTGCCCAGCGACGAGGAGTTGGCCGAACTGCTGGCCGAGGGCTGACCGCCCGCCCGGCGGCCCGGCAGGCGCGGCAGGCCGCGCGCCAAGTCCGCCCGCAGCCGCCGCACGGTCGGCGAGTCCGAACCGGGCAGCAGGTCGTACGGGTCGTCCGGGCCGAGCACGGTGACCTCGGCGCAGGCCGCCAGCCGGTACGGCCTGGCCTCCAACAGGGCGCCCAAGTGCCTTCGCAGCCTGGAGAGTTCGGCCCGGACGGTGACGGTGCGGGCCGGGTCGGCGAACAGCGCCTCGGCGAGCCGCGCGGCGCTCAGGCCGTCCCGGTGCAGGGCCAGCAGCAGGAGCAGCTCGGCGTGCCGGGGGCTCGGCGAGTGAGACCAGCAACCCGCGCTGCCGCGCACCCGCAGCTCCGGCCGCTCCGGGCGGCGCAGGTCCAGCTCCAGGACGGCGGACTCGGTCCGCTCGGCGAGTTCGGCCTCGGCCGGGTGCGGCGAGGCCGGGCGCACCAGCCAGCCGTCGGCCAGCGGTTCCACCGCGCACTCGCCCAGCGTCGGCACCCAGTGCACGCCGCCCGCGCTCCAGCCGTCCGGCAGCGCGAGCCGGGGCGGCCCCGGCAGGCCCGTCGCGGCGGCCGTCCAGCCCGCGCCGTCCACCACCAGGGCCGGGCCGCCGAACCGGGCCAGCAGCGGCACCGCGACCGTCCGCAGCCGGTGCAGCCCCTCCAGGTGGCTCGCCCGCAGCTCGGTCTCGGCGAGCCGGGCGGCGGTCAGGACGAGCTGCCGCAGGTACGGGTGGCTGTCGGCGGCCGGGCTGCTCAGGTTGACCACGCCGGCCAGCCGCCCGGTGCGCGGATCGCGGATCGGGACGGCCACGCAGGTCCAGGGGCGGTGGCTGCGCAGGTAGTGCTCGACCGCGTGCACCGTGCTGGGGCGGGCGGTGCGGGCGGCCAGGCCGATGCCGTTGGTGCCCACCTCGTCCTCCGACCAGGTCGCGCCCGGCTCGAAGCCCAGCCGGTCGGCGTTGCGCACCAGGCCGGGCTCGCCGTCCCGCCACAGGATCCGGGCCTTCGGGTCGGCCATCGCGAGCACCAGCGGGGAGGTGTCGCCGGGCGGGAACAGCGTGGAGCGCAGCGCCGGCAGCACCTGCTCCAGGCCGGTGGCCCGGCGGACCTCCCCCAGCTCTCCCGGGGGCAGCCGGGGGCTCTCCCGGTCGCGCTCCGGGTCCAGTCCGAGACGGCGCAGGCGGGCCCAGGAGTCCCCGATCTCCGGCCGGAGGCCGGTCGGCTCCGCGGGGTCGGGCACCCGGGCCGGGGCGTACCGGCCGACCGGTCGGGCGAGAGGCGGGCCGCCGCCCCCGATCCGCCGCATGCCATCCCCCCGTCTCGCGGTCAGGCTGCCAGCGTACGGGGGTTCGACGCGGACACGCCGGGGCGGCAAAAAGAGTGGTCGGGGTCCCGGGACATGATGCAGACTGGTCGGTTTCCTGTTGCCAGGGAGAGCGTGCACCGCCAGGGGCTCGGGGAACGGCGAGGCCCGGTCTGCTGACGGTTCACTGCCGTGGCGCGCATCGGCTTCTGGTTCCTGTTACGGCACGCAGCAGCACGGACACTTCGATGGGCTCCGGCCGTCAGCAGCACGAGCCCGCCGTTCCCCGGGCCCCTGACGGGGCCATGCGCAGCATCGACTCGCCGTTTCCCGAGCCCCTGATTGTGCGTGCTCGTCTGCCGACGGTTCCCCTGGCCCCTGGTGGGGCTTCTGCTCAGTCGGTGGGGTCGCCCTGGGCGGTTTCGACGGCGTGGTGGAGGTCGTGGCCGGCTTCGGCGGTGGCGCAGGTGGTGGCGGTGAGGCAGCCGGCCAGGGCGAGGGCGGCGAGGGTGCGCAGGGCGCGGTGGGGGTGGGCGGGGGTGGGGGCGGTGAGGAGGGCGCGGACGCGGCGGGGGACGGGGCCGGCGGTGGCGGCGGGGGCGAGGCGGGGGCGCGGGCCGGCCGGGGTGCGGGCGGTGGCCAGGGCGGCGCGGCCGATCGCGCGGGCGGTCAGGGCGCGGTCGCCGACTTCGGCGGCGGCGCACTCGTCGGCCCAGCGCTCCAGGTGGTAGCCGAGGGCGGGGCGCAGCGTCCGTAGGGCGGGGTGGCAGACGGCAGCGTACTCGGCGGCGGCCAGCAGGAGGTGGTGGCGGCCGGCCAGGTGGGCGCGTTCGTGGGCGAGCAGGGCGGCGCGTTCGGGCCCGGTGAGGGCGGCGAGCATGCCGGTGGTGGCGACGATCCGGGGCGGGCGGCCGGGGAGGGCGTAGGCGTCGGCGCGGTCGTCGGTGAGGACGGTGAGGGCGGCGGGGCCGGGGCGGCGGAGGAGGGCGCGCGGGCCGGCCGGGGCGTCTCCGGTGGCGGCGCGGGCGCGGCGCAGGTCGGCGTACTGGTGGCGGGCGGTGCGGGCGGCCAGTGCGGCGATGGCGAGCAGGGCGGTCGCGGTGACGGCGGCGGTGGGCAGCCATTCCAGGTCGGAGAGTGCGCTGGGGTGCCAGTGCGCGGGGGAGAGGTGGGCGAGTGCGGCGCCGTAGGGCAGGTGGAGCAGGCCGGTGACGGTGAGCAGGCCGAGCGAGGCCAGGGTGGCGGCGCCGAGGGCGAGGGCGGTGGCGGCCAGGGTGAGGGCGGCGGCGCGCGGGGCGAGCTGGTCGGCGAGCCGGCGGGCGAGCGGGGCGGCCGGCAGCGGCAGCAGCAGCGGGGCCCAGACGGCGATCGTCACGGCTGCTCCCCGAGCAGGTCGCGCAGCAGGCGCTCGTCCTCGTCGGAGAGGTCGGAGACGAAGCGGGCCAGCACGGTGGAGCGGTCGCGGCCGCGGTCGAGTTCGGTGCGCATCCGGCGGGCGGCGAGGCCGTCGGCGTCCTGGACGGTGGGGGTGTAGGCGAAGGCGCGGCCGGCCCTGGTGCGGGCGACGGTGCCCTTCTCGTGCAGCCTGGTCAGGATGGTGGCGACCGTGGTGCGGGCCAGGTCGGCGGTGATGGCCTGCTGCACCTGCTGGGGGGTGAGCGGGCCGGCGGCGGCCCAGAGGGCGGCCAGCACCTGGGCCTCCAGCTCCCCCGCGGGTCGGCGGGCGGGCGTGTCCGTCATGTCGCGCGAACCTCCGGGATTCGTCTACAGTCCTGTCGTCGTCTACATCGATGTAGACGCTGGGGGGCGCCCCCGTGCGGACGCCCCCCAACGTAACGGGAGGTCCGCCAGCCTTGCCCCTGACCCCGCACCCCGGAGCCGCGAGTGAACCGTTCACCTCGCCCGTTCTGGTACATGTTGTCCCTGTGACCCCGAACGTTCATCCCCCCGCCCGCCTGCTCGCCTATGACGGCAGCGGCATCGACGGCGGCCTCTACACCCGGGTCACCGGGTGGGCCGCGTCCGCCCCGCACTGGTTCGACCAGCTCGTCAAGGAGTGGTCCGCGTTCGGCCTCGCGGTGTTCGCGCTGCTGATGCTGTGGGCCTGGTGGCGGGCCCGGGCCGCGGATTCGGTGGTAATGGCCCGGGTGCTGGCCTCGCCGCTGGTCGTGGTGGCCGCGTACCTGGTCAACTCGGTGCTCAAGTCGCTGGTCGAGGAAGTGCGGCCGTGCCAGCAGATCCCCGCCACGGTGCCGCTGGAGGCGTGCCCGCCGCCCGGCGACTGGTCGTTCCCCAGCAACCACACGGTGGCCGCGTTCGCCGCCGCCACCGCGCTCTGGTACGCCGACCGCCGGATCGGCTGGATCGCGCTGCTCGCCGCCGTGCTGATGGGCGCCTCCCGGGTCTGGGTCGGCGCGCACTACCCGCACGACGTGGCCGCCGCCGCCCTGGTCGGCGTGCTGGTGGCGCTCCCGTCGGCGGCGCTGGCCGGCCGGGCCGCGCCGCTGGTCGACCGGCTGCGCACCGGGCCGCTCGGCCCCGTGCTGGGGGCCGGAACGGCCTGAGCAGGCAGGGCGGACCGGCCTCTTGTGCGGCCGCGCCGGGCAGGGAGAGCATGTGAGCCGGGCAGGGGTGACTCCCCCGCCCGGCTCGCTTTTTCCTGCAGCTCTGCGGAGGGACGCGCCATGCCGTACCGACTCGACGTCATCCAGGGGAACTGGCCCGCGGACGAGCTCGGGAAGGGGGTGGAGGGCCTGCTCGCGGACAGCACGGTGCTCAGCCTGGCCACCGCCGGCCCCGAGCGCGGACCGCACGCCAATCTGGCCTTCTACGCCTTCGACTCCGACCTGGTGCTGTACTTCTTCAGCGAGCGCTCCACCCGGCACAGCCGGAACCTGGCCGAGGAGGCCAGGGCCGCCGCCACCGTCCACCTGCCGCCGCCCGCGTTCGGCGAGCAGCTGCGCGGCATCCAGCTCACCGGCAGCGCGGGCGAAGCCTGGGGCCGGCAGGCCGAGGCGGCGCTGGAGGCGTACCGCGGCCGCTACCCGGGGTTCGCCGCCGACCCCGAGGTGGCCGACCAGCTGCTGAGCGGGCGGGGCGCGGCCGCGCTGTACCGCTTCCAGGTCGAGGAGCTGACCGCCGTGGACGAGCCGCGGTTCGGGCGGCGCGAGTACCTGCACGCGCGCGTCCTGCGCTGAACGGCGGCCCCGACGGGCGCCGGGGCGGCCGGGTTGTATGGACAACTCTTGCGGACGGTTCACGTGCGCGACGGGAGTCCGACGGCCGGCGGCCACCTCGGCGCCCCAGCCTGTCCGCATGAGAGTCATCGTCGTAGGAGCGGGCGTGCTGGGCACCATGCACGCCTGGCAGGCCGTCGAACGCGGCCACGAGGTCGTCCACCTGGAGCGCGAGAGCGAGGCCCGCGGCGCCTCCGTCCGGAACTTCGGCCTGGTCTGGGTCGGCGGACGGGCCGCCGGGGCGGAACTGGACGTCGCACTGCGCGCCCGCGAACTGTGGGAGGAGATCGGCGCCCGCGTCCCCGGCCTCGGGTTCCGGCCCAACGGCTCGCTCACCCTGGTCCGCACCGCCGCCGAACTCGCCGTCGCCGAAGCCGCCCTGAAGCTCCCGGACGCCGCCTCCCGCGGCTACCGGCTGCTCGACGCCGACGAGGTCCGCGCCCTCAACCCCGCACTGCGCGGCACCTACCTGGCCGGCCTGCACTGCGCCCGCGACGGCGCCGTCGAACCCCGCACCGCCCAACCCGCGCTGCGCGCCGCGCTGGAGGCCACCGGCCGCTACACCTTCCTGCCCGGACGCGAAGTCCGCGACCTGGTCGGCGAGCGCGCCGTCCGCGACGACCACGGGCAGCTCCACGAGGGCGACTCGGTGCTGCTGTGCACCGGCGCCTGGCTCGGCGGACTCGTCCGCGAACTCGCCCCCGACCTGCCGGTGCGCCGCGTCCGCCTCCAGATGATGCAGACCGACCCGCTCGGCGAGACCCTCACCACCTCCGTCGCCGACGGCGACTCCTTCCGCTACTACCCCGCCTTCGCCGGCCCCGAACTGGACGCTCTGCGCGCCGGGCAGCCGCAACCGGCCGTCGCCGAGCAGCACAGGATGCAGCTGCTCATGGTGCAGCGGCAGGACGGCGGGCTCACCGTCGGCGACACCCACGAGTACGACCAGCCGTTCGGCTTCGACGTGGTCGAGGACCAGTACGACCACTTCGCCGCCGTCGTCCGGGAACTGCTCGGCCGCCCGCTGCCCCGGATCCGCCGCCGCTGGGCCGGGGTCTACGCCCAGTGCACCGACCCGGCGCTGGTCGTGCACCGGCAGCGGCTCACCGACGGCGCCTGGCTGGTGACCGGGCCGGGCGGGCGCGGGATGACGTGCTCGCCCGCGATAGCCGTGGACACGGCGGACGCGGCGGGGTGGTGAACCGGGCCCGAGGACGCGCAGCAGCACGGACTTTCCGGTGGGACCCGGCCGGCAGCAGCTCGGCCCCGCCGTTCCCCGGGCCCCCGGCGGGGCCCTTGATCACGCAAAGGCTGGAACATGACCACGCATGAGGTGACCCTGGTGGTGCTCGACATGGCGGGCACCACCGTCGTCGACGACGGGCTGGTGGAGCTGGCCTTCGCCGCCGCGGCCCGTTCGCAGGGGGTGGAGACCGGGAGCCCCGAGCACGCCGCGATGCTGGCGCACGTGCGGGCCACCATGGGGGAGTCGAAGATCTCGGTGTTCCGGCACCTGTTCGGGGACGAGGACCGCGCGCAGGGGGCCAACCTGGTCTTCGAGGCGGCGTACGGGGGCCTGGTCGACCAGGGGCGCTGCGCGGCGCTGCCGGGCGCGGCCGAGGCGATCGCCGAACTGCGCGGGCAGGGACGGAAGGTGGTGCTCACCACCGGTTTCGCGCGCAGCACGCAGGACCGGATCCTGGACGCGCTGGGCTGGCGGCAGATCGCCGACCTGACGCTCTGTCCGGCCGACGCCGGGCGCGGCCGCCCGTACCCGGACCTGGCGCTCACCGCGCTGCTGCGCACCGGCACCGAGTCGGTGCGGCAGGTCGCGGTGGTGGGGGACACCGGCTACGACATGCTCACCGGAGTCCGGGCCGGGGCCTCGGTGGTGGCCGGGGTGCTGACCGGCGCGCACGACGAGGCACGGCTGCGGGCGGACGGCGCGACCCACGTGCTGGCCTCGGTCGCCGGGCTGCCCGGGTTGCTGACCGCCCGCTGACGGGGCGCCTGCTGACGGGCCGGCGGCCCGGCCGCCGCACGGTCCCGGCGACGCCCCCGGGGCCGTGCGGTACTGGTCCGCGCGGCTTTTGCGTGCTTATCTGATGGCATGTTGCGGTCACTGCGTTCGCTCGGAGTGCTCACCCTCGGACTGGCGCTGCTCACCGGCTGCGGCTCCTCCGGCAACGGCGGCGCCTCCCCGTCCGGCACCTCCTCGTCCCCGACGCCGAGCCCGACGCCGACACCGACGCCCAGTCCCTCCCCGACGCCCACGCCGTCCCCGACACCCAGCCCCACGCCCGAACCGTCCAGCGCCGCGCCGACCGGCGTCAGCGACGCGCGGCTGGTCGGGCAGCGGATCGTCTACTCGTACCCCGGCACCACCGTCCCCGACACGCTGCTCCAGCGGGTGCGCGAGGGCCGGGTCGCCGGGGTGATCTTCTTCGCCGAGAACGTGGGCACCGACGCGACCGCGCTGCGCACCGCCGTCGACCGCCTGCGGGAGGCCCAGCGGCAGAGCCCCGACCCGCACCCGCTGCTGCTGATGACCGACCAGGAGGGCGGACTCGTCCGGCGGGTGCCCGGCGGGCCCGCGCAGTCCGCCAAGGACGTCGGCCGCTCCGCCGACCCGGTCGCCGCCGCCACCCGCACCGGCAAGGAGGCCGCCGCCGCGCTCGCCCAGTACGGCCTCAACCTCAACCTCGCGCCGGTGCTGGACGTCTACCGCACCCCCGGCGACTTCGCCGACTCCGCGCAGCGCTCCTACAGCACCGACCCCGCCGTGGTCGGCAAGCTCGGCTCCGCGTTCCTCAAGGCCCAGCAGGGCGCCGGGGTCGCCGCCACCGTCAAGCACTTCCCCGGCCTCGGCAGCGCCCCCGCCGGCGCCAACACCGACGAGGAGCCCGTCACCCTGGACGTCTCGCTGAACCAGCTGCGCAGCGTGGACGAACGCCCCTACCGGGACGCCATCGCCGCCGGCACCGATCTGGTGATGTTCTCCTGGGCGATCTACCCCGCGCTCGACCCCGGCACCCCCGCCGGGATGTCCGGCACCGTCGTCCGCGACGAACTGCGCGGCCGGCTGGGCTACGACGGCGTCACCATCACCGACGCGATGGAGGCCAAGGCCCTCGACCCGGTCGGCGGCACCGCCAAGCGCGCCCTGGCCGTCGCCCACGCGGGCGTCGACCTGCTGCTGTGCTCCGGCCGGGACGTCGCGCAGGGCGACGCGGCGGCCGCTGCGCTCAGCTCCGCGCTCGGCTCCGGGGAGCTCGACCGGGCGGACTTCACCGCCTCCGCGAAGCGGGTCGACGCGCTCCGGGGATCCCTCAAGTAGCCTCGGAGGAGCGGGGGTTCGGGCCGCTGCCCGGCGGGTGGGGGATCAGGCGAGCAGGCTGAGGAGGCCCATTAGGCCGATCACCACGACGATCAGCGCCATGGTGAGGTCGAAGGCGACCACGGCGGCGGAGGGCTCCGGGCCGCTGCCGGGGGGCATGTAGCGCGGCGGTGCGGGCGGCGGTGGCGGGAGGGTCGGGGCGGGGGTCTCGGTGGTCGCGGCGTCCTCGGGGTGGTCGGGCCAGTCCGGGGCGGTGCCGGTGGCCCGGTGGTGCAGGGCGGCGAGGCGTCGGCGGGCGAGCGGGGTGGCGGGCGGGTTGTGGGCCGGGTCGGGCCAGCGGAGCAGTTCCAGGCGGTGGGCCGGGGCGGGGTGGCGCTCCTCGAACGCGGCCAGGGCGATCGGGTGGAGCGCCTCGTCCAGGAAGTCCCAGCGGCCCTCCTCCGCCCACGAGACACGCTGGTAGGCGTCGGCCAGCCGGTGCCGGATCGCCAGGTCGGTCGGGTAGCTGGAGATCAGCCCGAGCAGGCGCAACCGGGCCCGGCCGCCCCGGCCCTCCCGCAGGTCGGCCTCGACCTTCGCCAGGGTGGATTCGACGCTCATGGCCCCGGATCGTCGCCGTCCGGCGGGCCGGGCGTCAAACGGAATCCGGGCCGGACGGGCGTCAGGTGAGCAGGTGCACCGCCTGGGCGAGCACGGCCAGCGCCCCGAACAGTGCCAGGGTCAGCCGCAACGCCGAGCGCTGCGGCGGGAGTTCGGGCGTGCGGTCGGCCGGGTCGTAGGGCAGCCGGACGGGCTTCGGGGCGCGCGGCCGGTGGGGGGCCGGGGTCGCGGCGTCCTGCGGGTGGTCGGGCCAGTCCGGGGCGGCGCCGGTGGCCTCCCGGTGCAGGGCGGCCAGGCGTCGGCGGGCCAGCGGCGTCGGCGGCGGGTTGTGCGCCGGGTCGGGCCAGCGCAGGGCGGCCAGCCGGCGGGCCGGATCGCGGAACCGCCGTTCGAAGGCGGCGAGTTCACGGGGACTCAGCGCCTCGTCCAGGTAGTTCCAGCGGCCGGACTCGTCCAGGTGCTCGACCAGGCGGTACGCCTCGGCCAGGCGGCGCCGGACCTCCAGGTCGGTCGGACGGCTCGACAGCAGGCCGTGCAGCCGCTGCCGGGCCTGCCGGTGGTGGCCCTCCCGCAGCTCGGCCGCGGCCCTGGCCAGGGTGGATGCGACGCTCATGGCCCCGGATCGTCGCCGCCCCGCGGGCCGGGCGTCAAACGGAATCCGGGCCGGGCCGGGCGGGACGGTCGGGGTCAGTGGGTGGAGCGCAGGTTGAGCAGCACCACGCCGGCGATCACCAGCGCGATGCCGCACCACTGGAGGCGGCCCAGCGACTCGCCGAAGAAGTACGCGCCGATCGCCGCGACGGCGGCCGTGCCCGCGCCCGACCAGACCGCGTACGCGACCGAGACCGGGATCTGCCGGAGCGCGCGGCCCAGCAGGGCGAAGGACAGGACGTAGCCGACCGCGACGGCCAGGCTCGGCCACGGCCGGGAGAAGCCGTCGGTGAGCTTGAGCAGGCTGGTCGCGCAGACCTCGCAGGCGATCGCCAGGGCGAGCAGGACGTACGGCATCAGGCGGTGGTGAGGGCAGCCAGGAAAGGGAGGTCCGCCTGTTCCAGGCTCGCCAGCACGGTGGTGCCCGCGACGGCCGCGATCGGCACGGCGGACGGCACCGCCAGCACCCGGCAGCCCGCGGCCCGGGCGGAGGCCACCCCGGTCGGGGTGTCCTCGACGGCCACGCACGCCGCCGGGGCCAGGCCCAGCCGCTCGGCGGCGGCCAGGTACGGGTCCGGGGCGGGCTTGGTGCGCGGGGTGTCCTCGGCGGCCAGGGTGGTGGTGAACCGGTGCGGGGCCAGGGCGTCCAGGACGAGGTCCACCACCCGGCGGGGGGACGCCGAGACCAGCGCGGTCGGGACGCCGGCGGCGCGCAGCGCGGCGAGCAGGGCGAGGGCGCCGGGGCGCGGGACGGTCTCCGCCCCGACCTTCGCGGCGAAGGACTCGTTCAGCCGCTCCACCAGTTCGGCCTCGGGGCGGGCGGTGCGACTGCTGCGGTGCAGGTGGGCGGCGGTGTGCTCGACGGCCCGGCCCAGGACGTCCGGGAGGTCGGCGTCGGTGAGCGCCAGGTCCAGTTCGGCGGCGAGTTCGGCCGCGGCCTGCCACCACAGGTGCTCGGTGTCGACCAGGGTGCCGTCCATGTCGAACAGGACGGCGGCGGGGCGGGGGGCTGCGGACATGGCGACACCTTTGACGTAGAGGGCGTGCATTCAGGGGCTCGGGGAACGGCGAGGCCGTGGCTGCTGGCGGTTCACTGCCGTTGCGCGCATCGGCTTCGGGTTCTGTTTACGGCACGCAGCAGCACGGACCTTCGATGGGCTCCGGCCGTCAGCAGCACGGCCCCGCCGTTCCCCGGGCCCCTGGTGGTGCTCTCCCGGGCCCCTGGTGG
>NZ_JBHUWH010000215.1:0-12699 GCF_042670125.1 Kitasatospora sp. NPDC057198
GTTCAGCCCATGATCACCGGCACCGGGTTGCGCTCCAGCAGCAGCACCGCGACGTCGTCGGTGAGCGCCCCGCCGTTCAGCTCCTCGACCTCGGCGATCGCCGAGTCGACCAGTCGGCCGCGGGTCAGCCCGGCGGCCTGGTGGTCGGCGATCAGCTCGATCAGACCCTCCTGGCCGAGCCGGGGCGAGCCCGCCCCGACCTTGCCCTCGACCAGGCCGTCGGTGTACATCAACAGCCGCCAGCCGGGGGAGAGTTCGACCCGCAGGGCGGGCCAGACCGAGTGCGTCGCGTCGCAGGGCAGCAGGCCCAGGGCCGGGCCGGCCTGGTCGAGCGGGAGCAGCACCGGCGGGCCGTCGGGGTCGAGCAGCAGCGGTGCGGGGTGCCCGGCCAGGTACAGCTCGGCGGACTCGGGGCCGCCGTCCTCCGGCGGGGCGTCCAGCACGACCATGCACAGGGTCGCGAAGATCTCGTCGCTGCGGCGCTCGTGCTCCAGCACGTGCTGCAGGGTGGTGAGCAGGTGCTGGCCGGTCAGTCCGGCGAACACCAGCGTCCGCCACGCTATCCGCAGCGCGACGCCGAGCGCCGCCTCGTCCGGGCCGTGGCCGCAGACGTCGCCGATCACCACGTGCACCCGGCCGTCCTTGGTGCGGACGGCGTCGTAGAAGTCGCCGCCGAGCAGGGCGCGGCGGCGGCCGGGGCGGTAGCGGCGGGTGAAGGCCAGGTCGGCGCCGTCCAGCAGCGGGGTGGGCAGCAGGTGGCGCTGGAGCCGGGCGTTCTCCTGGCCGCGGATCTCGGCCTCGACCAGGCGGCGCTGCGACTCGTCGGCGCGCTTGCGCTCCACCGCGTAGCGCAGGGCGCGGGCCAGCAGCGGCCCGCCGGTGTCCTGCCGGAGCAGGAAGTCCTGGGCGCCGGCGGCGACCGCGGCGGCGCCGAGCTCGGCCCCGGCGGCGTCGGTGAGCACCACCACGGCGGTGTGCGGGGCGCGCTGCAGCAGCTCGCGCAGGCCGTCCAGCCCGTCGGACGGGTCGCTGGAGGGCTCGCCGGGTTCGTCGGGCGCGCCCAGGTCGAGCAGGACGCACTGGAAGTCGGCGGTGCGCTGGCCGCGCCGGCCGGTGCCGGGGTGCGGCGGCAGCGCGGCGAGGGCCTCCCGGATGCCGTCCACCCGGTGCAGTTCGACGTGCTGCCCGAGCTCGGCGGCCAGCGAGTCGAACAGGGTGTGGCCGGGGCCGTCGCCCTCGACCACCAGCACGCGGAAGCCCGCGGCGGGGCGGGCGGGCTCGGCGGGCCCCGGGGCCGGGGTGCTGCGCGGATGCGGTATCGGCGCGGGGCCGGCGGCCTGGTCGGGGCGCGGAGCGCTGTGGGCGCGGCGGCTGCGGCTGCGTTCGGCGGTACCGGCGCTGCTGGTCGCGTCGGGTGCCCGCCCGTCTCCCGTAGCGGGCATCGGTCGGTCCTTCCTTTCCCCGACGGACCAACGGCTGGTGTCCGTCCGCAGTGCCCGGGTGGCACCGGGCATCGGGGGGCTTCCCGCGACCATAACGTGATCTCCGAGGATTTCTTCGACTGGGCGGCGCCGATGTGGTTATTGCCACGCGCCTGGTGGCGGCTTTGCCTAGGGTTTCCGCAGGTTTCCGCCACTGGGAGACCGTAATTGGCCGGAGGTGGGCAGCGGTGACCCAGATCACGCTGGTAGAGGGTGACATCACGGAACAGCAGGTGGACGCGGTGGTGAACGCCGCCAACAGTTCGCTGCTGGGCGGCGGCGGGGTGGACGGGGCGATCCACCGCGGGGGAGGGCCGGAGATCCTGGCCGAGTGCCGGAAGCTGCGCGCCTCGCACTACGGAAAGGGCCTGCCCACCGGCCGGGCCGTGGCGACCACGGCGGGACGGCTGCCCGCCCGGTGGGTGGTGCACACCGTCGGTCCGGTGTACCGGGCGGAGGAGTATCCGCAGCGCGCGGAGCTACTGGCTTCCTGCTATCGGGAGTCCCTTCGGGTCGCGGTCGGGCTGGGTGCCCGGACGGTGGCCTTCCCGGCGGTCTCGGCCGGGATCTACGGATGGCCGCTGGAGGACGCGGCCCGGATCGCCCTGGGGACCGTGGCCGCGGAGGGCCCGGACCTGGACGAGGTGCGGTTCGTGCTGTTCGGCGCCGAGGCGTACGCGGCGTTCGAACGGGCGCGGGACGAGATCGAGGGACGGACGGGCTGACGGACGGACGGGCTGACGGGTGTGCGGAGGCCGCTGGAACGACCACCCGGACGGCTCCATGGTGGCGTGACGGGGCGTCAACACGCCAGAGGAAATCGATAACTCGTTCGAGTGAACTATCGAACTGATGATCGGACCGGTCGGGGCGGGGGAGCGGGAGCAGCGGCTCAGCGCGGCGCCAGCGCGGCCCAGTCCACCGTCAGCTCGCCCTGCCGCCACCGCACCGGGCCGTCCCGCAGCGGCCAGTCCGCCGCCAGCGCCGCGCAGGCCGCCAGCCAGCGCTGCCGCACCCCGAACGCCCCCAGCGGCGCCGCCGCCGCCCAGGCCCGGTCGAAGTCGCGCAGGAACGAGTGCACCGGCCGCCCCGGCACGTTGTGGTGGATCAGCGCCTTCGGCAGCCGCTCCGCCAGCTCCGACGGCCGCTCCAGACCGGCCAGCCGGGCCGCGAAGGTCACCGTCCGCGGCCCCTCCGGGCCGAGCGCCACCCAGACGTGCCGCCGGCCGATCTCGTCGCAGGTGCCCTCCACCAGCAGCCCGTCCGGCGCCAGCCGCCCGCACAGCCGGGCCCACACCTCGGCCACCTGCTCCTCGTCGTACTGCCGCAGCACGTTCGCCGCCCGGATCAGCCGGGGCCGCACCCCGCCGTCCAGCGGCACCTCGAACCCGCCCCGGCGGAACTCCAGCAGCGGCGGCTCGGCCATCGGCAGCGCCGCCGCCACCCGGGCCGGGTCGATCTCGATCCCCACCACCCGGACGTCCGCCCGCACCGCCCGCAGCCGCGCCGACAGCTCCACCGCCGTCCACGGCGCCGCCCCGTACCCCAGGTCGACCGCGACCGGCGGGGCCACCGGGGCCCGCAGCGCCCGGCCCGCCGCGTACGCGATCCACCGGTCCATCCGCCGCAGCCGGTTGGTGTTGGTGGTGCCCCGGGTGATCGTCCCCACCGGCCGGCCCGACCGGCCCCGGGGCGACGGCGTGTCGCTCGCTGCCATGGTCACCAAGCGTACGCAGCCGTTCCGCGGCCACCGGCACCCGGATCCGCCGGCGGGAATAGGACGACGCGCTCCCCCGTTGCCCTTGGCTGACGTCCATCCGCCCGCAGCCGCCGGCCGCGGGCGGCGGCACGCGAAGAGCAGACCAGACGGCCGGCGCACAGGGAGGCATCCGCAGGTGACCCAGCCCCTCGCCCGCACATCCCGCCGGGAGGCGCGGTGGGCCGCCCCCGTGGCCCCCGCCGCCCCCGTGCCCCCCGCCGCGTTCGCCGGGCCCGCCCGCCGACCGCGCCGGATCGCGATGCTGAGCGTCCACACCTCGCCGCTGCACCAGCCCGGCACGGGCGACGCCGGCGGGATGAACGTGTACATCGTGGAGCTGGCCAAGCGCCTCGCCGAGCTGGACATCGAGGTCGAGGTCTTCACCCGCGCCGTCAGCTCGGACGACGCCCCCGCCGTCGAGCTCGCCCCCGGCGTCCTCGTCCGGCACGTCACCGCCGGCCCCTACGAGGGCCTCTTCAAGGAAGACCTGCCCGCCCAGCTGTGCGCCTTCACGCACGGCGTGCTGCGCACCGAGGCCGGCCACCGCCCCGGCTACTACGACCTGGTGCACTCGCACTACTGGCTGTCCGGCCAGGTCGGCTGGCTGGCCGCCGAGCGCTGGGGCGTCCCGCTGGTGCACACCATGCACACCATGGCCAAGGTCAAGAACGCCGCCCTCGCCGAGGGCGACACCCCCGAGCCCGCCGCCCGGGTGATCGGCGAGACCCAGGTGGTCGGCGCCGCCGACCGGCTGATCGCCAACACCGCGGAGGAGGCCGCCGAGCTCGCCCACCACTACGCGGCCCGCCCCGACCAGCTCGCCGTCGTCCACCCCGGCGTCAACCTGGACGTGTTCCGCCCCGGCTCCCGGGCCGCCGCCCGCGCCCGGCTCGGCCTCCCGCAGGACGCCGCGGTGCTGCTGTTCGCCGGCCGAATACAGCCCCTCAAGGCACCCGACGTCCTGCTCAAGGCCGTCGCCCGGCTGCTCGACCGGCACCCCGGCCTGCGCGAACGCCTGGTCGTCCCGGTCGTCGGCGGCCCCTCCGGCACCGGCCTGGCCCGCCCCGAGAGCCTGCACAAGCTCGCCGCCCAGCTCGGCATCGGCGACGTGGTCCGCTTCCACCCGCCGGTCGACCAGCGGCAGCTCGCCGACTGGTACCGGGCCGCCACCGCCCTGGTGATGCCCTCCCACAGCGAGTCCTTCGGCCTGGTCGCCCTGGAGGCCCAGGCGTGCGGCACCCCCGTGGTCGCCGCCGCCGTCGGCGGCCTCCCGGTCGCCGTCCGGGACGGCCGCACCGGCACCCTCGTCCCCGGCCACGACCCCGACGCCTGGGCCCGCGCCCTCCACCCCTACGTCGTCGACCCCTCCCTCGCCCCCGTCCGCGGCGCCGCCGCCGCCGACCACGCCGCCGCCTTCGGCTGGCTCACCGCGGCCGGGGCCACCGCCGAGGTCTACGCGCAAGCGATGACGGCCGCCCTCCGGGCCTGAGCTGGGTGCGCACGATCAGGGGCCCGGGTGAGAACGGCGGGATCCACAACAGGGGCCCGGGTGAGAACGGCGGGATCCACAACAGGGGCTCGGGGAACGGCGAGTCCGTGCTGCTGGTGGCCGGAGCCCATCGAGGTGTCCGTGCTGCTGCGTGTCTTTGACGGAACCCGAAGCAGATGCGCCCAACGGCAGTGAACCGCCAGCAGACCCGGGCTCGCCGTTCCCCGAGCCCCTGGTGGGGGCTCTCGCCGTTCCCCGAGCCCCTGGTGGGGGTTCTCGCCGTTCCCCGAGTTCCTGGTGGGGGTTCTCGCCGTCCCCCGAGCCCTGGGGGCGCGGGCCCGCCGGCCGGGAGGCTAGCGTGGGGAGCATGGCTGCCAAGGACGACGCACTGACCCTCCTGCGCACCGCGCTCGACCAGGCGGGTGTCGCCTGGGAGCCGGCCGCCGCCGACCCGTACACGGTGGTCGCCGCGCTGCCCGGGACGCGGAAGCTCTCCACCGCCTGCGCGCTGCGGGTCGGTGACCACACGCTCTCGGTGAACGCGTTCGTGATCCGGCGGCCGGACGAGAACCACGAGGCGTTCCAGCGCTGGCTGCTGGAGCGCAACACCCGGATGTTCGGGGTGGCGTACGCCGTCGACCGGCTCGGCGACGTGTACCTGGTGGGCCGGCTGCCGCTGGAGGCGCTGACGCCCGACGCGGTGGACCGGCTGCTGGGGAGCGTGCTGGAGAACGCCGACGAGCCGTTCGACACCCTGCTGGAGCTGGGGTTCGCCACCGCGATCCGCCGCGAGTGGGAGTGGCGCACCAAGCGCGGCGAGTCCACCCGCAACCTGGCGGCCTTCGCGCACCTGGCGAACGAGAAGACCCCTCCCGCCGGGGCCTGATCCGGGTATCCTCCCGGCCGGGGAGGAAACCATGGACACCGAATACGCCGGATCCGCCGAATCCGCCGCCGCGCAAAGGAAGTTGGCCTGGCTGGAGGCCGAGCTCGACGCCGAGCTGAAGGAGCGCCGGCGCCGCCGCGACTGGGACCGGCGCCGGGCGCTGACCCTCCAGCTGGCCACCGTCAGCCTGTCCGCGCTGGTCACCGTGCTGCTGGGCCTGAAGGTCGGCGAGCCGCTGGCGGCCCGGCTGGCGGACGTCGCGCTGGTCTCCGGCGCGCTGGTGACCGTGCTGGCCGCGTGGGCGGCGTTCTTCGGCTACCGCACGCTGTGGATCCAGCGCTCCGACACCGTGCACCGGCTGAACTCGCTGCGCCGCCGCCTGGGCCTGCTGAAGGCCGAGTACGGCAGCGCGGTGCCGGAGCCGTCCCGGTTGACGCCGCTGATCGAGGAGTACCAGGCGATCCTGGAGGACGACCACGACTCCTGGGTCCGGCTGCGCCAGAGCGAGGCGGGCGGCGCGGCCTCCTGACCGCCCGCCGCCGACACCCGCCGCCGACGCCCGCCGCCGGCGCGCACCGCCGGCGCGCACCGCCCCGGACGCGGGCCGTCAGGCCGCCGCCTCCACCGGCGCCGCGGCGACCGCCTCGCCGACCACCGGCGGCCGGGGCCGGCGCCGCCCGATCGCCACGAAGGCGAGCGCGGCCAGTGTGCCCGCCGCCGCGCAGCCGCCCCACAGCGCCCAGCTGCCCGCGTACTGGAGCAGCAGGCCGCCGCCGAGCGGGCCGACGAACGAGGCCAGCGACCAGGAGAGCGAGTAGACGCCCTGGTAGCGGCCGCGGGCCCGGGCGGGGGAGTGTTCGGCGACCAGCGCCATCATGGTCGGCGAGGTGACGATCTCGCCGACCGTCCAGACCGCCACCGTCAGGGCGTACAGCCCGGCGGAGGAGCCGGCCAGCGCGGTCAGGCCGAAGCCCCAGCCGGTGAGCAGCGCGCCGACCACCAGCAGGGCGGTGCGGTCGCGGCTCTCCATCAGTCTGGTGAGCGGCAGTTGGAGCAGCACGATCAGCAGCCCGTTCAGGCTGATCACCAGGCCGAACCGGGCGGCCGAGAGGCCGTGCGCGCCCATGTCGACCGGCAGCGTGGTGGAGCCCTGCTGGACGACCAGGGCCAGCAGCAGGTTGACGCCGACCACGGCCATGAACGGGCCGTCCCGGAAGACCGTGCCCAGCCCGACCTCCGGTTCCCGCACGCCGACCGGGGCGGCCTCCGGCCGCGTCTCGGGGACCTTCACGAACACCACCACCGCGCACAGCAGCGTGGTCAGCGCGTCCAGCAGGAACAGCGTCAGGTAGCCGTGCAGGGCGATCAGCCCGGCCACCGCGGCGGAGGCGCCGAAGCCGATGTTGATCGCCCAGTAGTTCAGCGCGTACGCCCGGACCCGGTCGGCGGCGGGCACCAGGTCGGCGATCATCGCGCTGACCGCCGGCCGGGAGGCGTTGCTCGCCAGGCCGACCAGGAAGGCCACCGCGGCGATCGCCACCGGCCCGTCGGTGAACCCGAGCACCGCCGTGGACAGCGCCGTGCCCAGCTGCGCCGCCAGCAGCGTGGGCCGCCGGCCCAGCCGGTCGGTCAGCACGCCGGCGCCGATCGCGGCCACCGCCGAGCCGAGCCCGAACAGCGAGGCGACCAGGCCCGCGTACGACGCGGAGTAGCCGCGCTCGTGGGTGAGGTACATCGACAGGAAGGTCACCACGAAGCCGCCGAGGCGGTTCACCAGGGTGGACGTCCACAGCCACCAGAACCGGCGGGGGAGCCCGCCGCCCGCTCTGCGTGCTTCGGCGGCCAGACGGGCGAGGAGGGGCATGGGGGCTCCCGGGCGGTACGGCCCCGGAGCGGCCGCGGGCAGGGTGGGGCGGCCGTTCGGGGACGGGTGGAACGGTAAGAGTTGAAACCGATGAGCGAACATTACATCGCGCATGGACGCCCGAGCGACCGGATTTGCCCCTCCACTAGGCTTGGCCCCATGGCTGACACGACCTATCGCTTGATCCTGCTCCGCCACGGCGAGAGCCAGTGGAACCAGAAGAACCTGTTCACCGGTTGGGTCGACGTCGACCTCAACGAGAAGGGCGAGAAGGAGGCCGCCCGCGGCGGCGAGCTCCTGCTCGCCGAGGGCCTGCTGCCGGACGTGCTGCACACCTCGCTGCTGCGCCGCGCCATCCGCACCTCGCAGATCGCCCTCGACAAGGCCGACCGCCACTGGATCCCGGTCCGCCGCAGCTGGCGCCTGAACGAGCGCCACTACGGCGCCCTCCAGGGCAAGGACAAGGCCCAGACCCTGGCCGAGTTCGGCGAGGAGCAGTTCCAGCTCTGGCGCCGCTCCTACGACACCCCGCCGCCGGCCCTCGCCGACGACGCCGAGTACTCGCAGGCCGGCGACGCCCGCTACGCCGAGATCCCGTCCGAGCTGCGCCCGAACACCGAGTGCCTCAAGGACGTCGTCGAGCGGATGCTCCCCTACTGGTACGACGCCATCGTGCCGGACCTCGCGGCGGGCAACACCGTCCTGGTCACCGCCCACGGCAACAGCCTGCGCGCCCTGGTCAAGCACCTGGACGGCATCTCCGACGAGGCCATCGCCGGCCTCAACATCCCCACCGGCATCCCGCTCGTCTACGAGCTCGACGCCGACTTCAAGCCGGTCGCCACCGGTGGCCGCTACCTCGACCCCGAGGCCGCCGCGGCCGCCATCGAGGCCGTGAAGAACCAGGGCAAGAAGTAACACCCCTCGCCCTCGCCCCACACCTCTCAGCCCCCTGCCCGGCGCAACGACGCCCCGGCCCAGGGGGCTGTTCCGTTCCCCGGCGCGGCCCCCCGCGCGGTCCTGACGGGGTGTCAACCAGCGGGTGGCAAAGCTTGGTTCAGGGGTAAGAATGGTTCAGACCATTGACGGGGGGCGGGCGCGGATCCTAGCGTGGGAGCACTGTCGGCGCGGGCATGACAATCTTGGTCGCCCCCCACGCGACCGCTTCCGCGTGCCCGCGTTCGCGCACTCCATCCACCCCCACGGAGGAGCACCATGCGCAAGCGCAACATCCTGGCGGTCGGCTTCGCCGCCGCCGCAGCGGTCCTGGCCACCGCCATCCCGGCCAGTTCGCACGGGTACGTCACCACGCCGCCCAGCCGCGCCGGACTGTGCGGGGCGGGCGTGGTGAAGAAGTGCGGGCAGATCCAGTGGGAGCCGATGAGCGTCGAGGGGCCCAAGGGCTTCCCGAGCCGCGGCCCGGCCGACGGCACGCTGTGCGCCGGCGGCGACGGGCGCTGGGCGCCGCTGGACGACCCGCGCGGCGGGGCCTGGCCGGCCACCAAGGTGACGCCGGGACAGCAGCTGACGCTGACCTGGAGCATCAGCGCGCGGCACGCCACCACGTCGTTCCGGTACTTCATCACCAAGCCGGGCTACGACGCCACCACCAAGATCACCAGGTCGAACCTGAACCTGACCCCGCTGCTGACCGTGCCGATGGGCGGCAAGCTGCCCCCGGCCACGCTCAGCCACACCGCGACGCTGCCGAGCGACCTGACCGGTCACCAGGTGATCCTGGCGGTGTGGGACATCGCGGACACCGGCAACGCGTTCTACCAGTGCATGGACGTCAACTTCTCCTGACGCCCGGCAGGACGCGGGAAGCAGTCGGACGGCCGGGCACCCTTCCAGAGGGGGTGCCCGGCCGTCCGGCCGTGTCCGTGCGGGGGCTCAGTGCCCGCCGCAGCAGCCGCCGGTCGCGCCGCCGCACTGGCAGGGCGAGCCGGACTGGCAGCCGCAGCCGCAGCCGGGCCCGCAGCCGCAGCCCGCGGCGAGGACCGGCAGGAGCCGGGCCGCGGCCGGGGCGGCCGGGCCGGGCGGAGGAGTGGTCGGGGTGCCGGTCGTCTTCATCGGGCTGCCTCCTGGTCCGGGCGGAGCCGGGCAGCACGAAGGGAGCCGCCCGTCCCTTCGAGTGAAACCCGGCGGTTGACGGCACGTCAACGGGCGCGCGGGGGCTGGTGGTCCGTCCCCCGTGCGCCCCCTCGCCGGGCCCCGCGCGCTCCCTCGCCGGGCCTCCGCGCGCCCCCTCGCCGGGCCGTTCGGGGAGGGCTACTCGGCCGGCTCCGCGGTGGCCGTGAAGTCGGCCACGTGCTCGCCGGTGACCAGGTACACCACGCGCTTGGCGACCGAGACCGCGTGGTCGGCGAAGCGCTCGTAGTAGCGGCCGACCAGGGTGACGTCCACCGCGGTCTCGATGCCGTGGTGCCAGCGGTCGTCCAGCAGGTGCGAGAACAGCTCGCGGTGCAGGGCGTCGATGGCGTCGTCGTCCGCCTCCAGCTCCAGCGCCTTGTCGACGTCCTTGGTGGCGATGACCAGGCCGGCCTTGGCGACCAGGCGCTGGGCGAGCTGCCCCATCTCCAGCACGATCGGGTGCAGGTCGTGCGGGACGGCGGTCTCCGGGTAGCGCAGCCGGGCGACCTTGGCGACGTGCCGGGCCAGGTCGCCGCAGCGCTCCAGGTCGGCGCTCATCCGCAGCGAGGTGACCACGATCCGCAGGTCGGTGGCGACCGGCTGCTGGCGGGCCAGCAGGTCGATGGCGCGGTTCTCCAGGTCGTGGTGCAGGCCGTTGATCTTCTCGTCGGCGGCGATCACGCTCTCCGCCAGTTCGAGGTCCGCGTCCAGCAGGGCGGTGGTGGCCCGGCCCATCGCCGAGCCGACCAGGCGTGCCATCTCGACCAGGCTGTCGCTGATCGAGTCGAGTTCCTCGTGGTACGCGTCGCGCATGCGCTCTTCTCCTCCAGTACCGGTGTCGGTGGCGGTGCCGACCGGACGCCCCGGACCGGTCCGCCGGAGGCGGTCGGCGCGGGCGGCCGCTGCTGGTGGCGCGAATGGTAGCCGCGTCACCGCCCGCACGGGCTCGCCCGGCCCAGACTGGGCCGTTCGGGCGACCTCCCACGGCCGCTGCGGTGAACCGGCGGAATCCTGAAGGTGAATTCTCGGCAACGCAGGGCCGATGCCTTGATCGCACCCTTACGGAGCGCGCCCGGACACCATTTACGCTGACTGGCATGGACGTGAACGTGGCCGCCGCCGCTGCCTGCGCCATAGCCGGGCTCGGTGTCGGTCTCACCGCCTCCATCGCCTTCCGCTGGAGCGAGCGCGAGCAGGCCCGCGGCAGGACCGGCAGGACGAGCAGGACGAGCAGGAACGGCGCGACGGCGGAGCCGGACCAGGAGCCGGCCCTCCCCCCGGGCGTGGACACCGTGCTCTCGGTGCTGCGCTCCTGCGCGATCGTGCTCGGCGAGGGCGACGAGGTGGTCAAGGCGTCCTCGGCGGCCTACGCGATGGGCCTGGTCCGCGGCGGCAGGGTGGCGGTGGACCAGATGCTGGCGCTGGCCCGCTCGACCCGGCGGGACGGCGAGATCCGGCAGATCGAGCTGGAGCTGACCCGTCCGGGCGCCTCGGCCCGCACCGCCGAGCCGCTGGCGGTCTCGGTCCGGGTCGCCCCGCTGGGCTCCCGGCTGGTGCTGGTGCTGGTCGAGGACCGCACCGAGCGCCGCCGGATCGAGGCGATCCGGCGCGACTTCGTGGCGAACGTCTCGCACGAGCTGAAGACCCCGGTGGGCGCGCTCTCGCTGCTCTCCGAGGCGGTCGCGGACGCCTCCGACGACCCGGAGGCGGTGCAGCGCTTCGCCGGCCGGATGCAGGTGGAGGCGACCCGGCTGGCCAGCCTGGTGCAGGAGATCATCGACCTGTCCCGGGTCCAGGACGACCAGTTGAAGGTCGACCCGGAGCCGGTCGCGGTGGACGAGCTGATCGCCGAGGCGATCGACCGCTGCCGGCAGACCGCCGCGGCCAAGCAGATCGTCATCGCGGCGGGCGGCACCACCGACCTGTACCTGGTCGGCAACCGCGGCCAGCTGGCCGCCGCACTCGGCAACCTGGTGGAGAACGCGGTGAACTACAGCCCGCCGCGCACCAGGGTCGCCCTCGCCACCCGCCGGATCTCCAGCGCCGCGGCGCTGGGCGAGGCGGACGGCGAACTGATCGAGATCTCGGTGACCGACCAGGGCATCGGCATCTCGGAGAAGGACCGCGAGCGGATCTTCGAACGCTTCTACCGGGTGGACCCCGCCCGCTCCCGCCTCACCGGTGGCACCGGCCTCGGCCTGTCCATCGTCAAGCACGTCGCCGCCTCGCACCGCGGCACCGTGTCGGTGTGGAGCGTCGAGGGCCAGGGTTCCACCTTCACTCTGCGGCTCCCCGCCGGGCAGGCCCCGGCCGAGGACCGCGACAACCACGCAGCAACCACACTTCCTGCCCCGGAGGCCCGATCGTGACCCGTGTACTGGTGGTCGAGGACGAGGAGTCGTTCAGCGACGCCCTGTCGTACATGCTCCGCAAGGAGGGCTTCGAGGTGGCGGTCGCCGCCACCGGGCCCGACGCGCTGGAGCAGTTCGAGCGCAACGGAGCCGACCTCGTCCTGCTCGACCTGATGCTGCCCGGCCTGCCCGGCACCGAGGTCTGCCGCCAGCTGCGGGTCCGCTCCAACGTGCCGGTGATCATGGTCACCGCGAAGGACAGCGAGATCGACAAGGTGGTCGGCCTGGAGATAGGGGCCGACGACTACGTCACCAAGCCGTACTCGACCCGCGAGCTGGTCGCCCGGATCCGCGCGGTGCTGCGCCGCCGCGGCGAGGACGGCGGCGGCGACGGCGCGGCCGCCCCGGGCGCGCTGGAGGCCGGTCCGGTCCGGATGGACGTCGACCGGCACGTGGTGACGGTGGACGGCGCCAAGGTCGACCTGCCGCTCAAGGAGTTCGACCTGCTGGAGATGCTGCTGCGCAACGCGGGCCGGGTGCTGACCCGGATGCAGCTGATCGACCGGGTCTGGGGCGCGGACTACGTCGGCGACACCAAGACCCTGGACGTCCACGTGAAGCGCCTGCGGGCGAAGATCGAGCCGGACCCGGGCGCCCCGCGCTACCTGGTCACCGTCCGCGGCCTGGGCTACAAGTTCGAGCCGTAGGCCGCGACCGGCGCCGCGCAGCAGGAAGG
>NZ_JBHUWH010000216.1:0-12667 GCF_042670125.1 Kitasatospora sp. NPDC057198
GGGCCGGACCGCAGCGTCACAGGACGGCTGCAATCCGGCCCCGCCGCCATGATCACCCGACGGGGGGTCAGCCCTTGCGGGTACCGTCGGAGCGTGGCTGGCAATCGACACGACGACGGACGGGGCGCCGACCCCCGGCAGGGCTGGTCGGCACCCCGACCGGGCGCCCCCCAGGGCGACCCGCACCGGGGCGCGCCCACCGGCACCCCCGAGTACTTCACCGCCCCGCACCCCGCCCACCCCGGGCCGGCCGGGCCCGGCGACCAGCCCGGCCACACCAGGGCCTTCGCGTTCGGCGAGCAGCCGTACGCCGACCAGCCGTACGGGGACCAGCCGTACGCCGACCAGCCGTACGGCCAGTACCCGTACGGCGGTCAGGACGGCTACGGCGGCCAGGACGGCTACGGCGGCCACCAGGGCTACGAGGGCGGCTACGGCGACGGCTACGGCGACGGCTACGACCCGGCCCCGGTGGACAACGTCGCCGTCTACCGGGCCGGCGGGCAGGCCGCGCCGCACACCGGCGGGCCCCGGCTGCCCTGGCGGCAGCTGCTGGTCGGGATCTACCGCAGCCCGAGCGCCACCTTCGACCGGATGCGCGACCACCAGGTGTGGCTGCCCGCGCTGTGCGTGTCGCTGCTGTACGGCGTGCTCGCGGTCTTCGCCATCGACTCCACCTACGACCAGGTGGTGCACTCCACCTTCGCCGTCGCGCTCTGGGCCATCGGCGGTGCCGCGCTCGGCTTCACCCTGGCCGGCTCGGTGCTCTCCGCGGTGACGTACGCGCTGGCCCGGCAGTCCGGCGGCGACGGCCCCTGGCAGTCCACGATCGGCCTGGCCGCGCTGATCAGCTGGACCACCGACGCGCCGCGGCTGCTGCTCGCGTTCTTCCTCCCGGTCGGCAACCCGGTCGTGCAGGCGGTCGGCTGGGCGACCTGGGTGGGCTGCGCGGTGCTGCTGACCGTCATGGTGCGCCGGATCCACGACCTGCCCTGGGGCAAGGCGGCCGGCGCGGCCGCCGTCCAACTGCTGGCGCTGCTCGTCCTGATCAAGCTCCCCACCCTGGGCTGAGCCGGGCCGGGCGGTTTGTAGGGTGAGGTGGTTCCACCCACCCTCACTTCCCGCCCGGAGCCCGCGCATGAGCCTGCCCACCACCCACGTCAGCTTCCCCGCCGGGGCGGTGAGCGGGGAGTCGCCCGTCCTCGCCGTGCACACCCTGCCCGACGGCCGCACCGCGGTGGTCACCGCGGCCACCCCGTTCCACCCCGTCGACCACACCTGGCCCGACCAGCCCGCCGACCGCGGCACCCTCACCGTCGACGGCGCCGCCCACCCCGTCGTCGACTGCCTCACCGGCGCGGCCGGGCCCGACGGGGAGTTCGCGGTCGGCGCCGACATTCCGGTCCGGCGCGGTGACGAGGACTGGGCCTGGCTGGTGCTGCACGTGCTGCCCGCCGGGGCGCTCGGGCCCGGAGCCGTCGGACGCACCGCGCACCTCGCCGTCGACGCCGACCGCCGGTCCGCCCTCTCCGCCGCCCACACCGGCTGCCACCTGCTCGCCCTCGCCCTGAACGCCGCGCTCGCCCCGCGCTGGCGCAAGGACCCGGGCCGCGCCGACGCCCTCGGCCACCCCGACTTCGACAGCCTCGCCATGGCGAGCTCGGTGATGGACACCACCGCCAGCACCGACACCTACCGGATCGGCAAGTCCCTGAAGAAGAAGGGCTTCACGGTGGAGGCCACCGACACCCTCCCGGCCCTCGCCGAGGCCCTCCCCGCCCTCACCGCGGACGTCAACGCCCGCCTCGCCGCCTGGGTCGCCGCCGACGCCCCGGTCCGGATCGACACCCCCGGCCCCGAACTCACCGCCCGCCGCCGCTGGCACACCGACCTGCCCGAGGGCCCCGCCGCCATCGCCTGCGGCGGCACCCACCTGCACCACCTCGGCGAACTCACCGGCCTGCGCACCGCCCTCACCCTCACCGCGGACGGCACCGAACTCGTCGCCGTCACCACCCCCGTCCGCGCCTGACCCGCCCGCGCCCGGCCGCCCGCCCCGTCCGCCTGCGCCCGCCCGCTCCCCGCACGCGGCGAGGGCCGATCCCGTTCGGCGGGATCGGCCCTCGTGCCGGGTGGCAACGCCCTCAGACCTGCGTGCGGTGGAAGTTCAGGTGCGAGCGGGAGGCGGTCGGGCCGCGCTGCCCCTGGTAGCGCGAACCGTAGCGCTCCGAGCCGTACGGGTGCTCGGACGGCGAGGACAGCCGGAACAGGCACAGCTGGCCGATCTTCATCCCCGGGTACAGCTTGATCGGCAGCGTCGCCACGTTCGACAGCTCCAGCGTCACGTGCCCGCTGAACCCCGGGTCGATGAAACCCGCCGTCGAGTGCGTCAGCAGCCCCAGCCGCCCCAGGCTCGACTTCCCCTCCAACCGCGAGGCCACGTCGTTCGGCAGCGTGATCACCTCGTAGGTGGACGCCAGCACGAACTCGCCCGGGTGCAGGATGAACGCCTCGTCGCCCTCCGGCTCCACCAGCCGGGTCAGGTCCGGCTGTTCCTCGGAGGGGTCGATGTGCGGGTAGCGGTGGTTCTCGAAGACCCGGAAGAACCGGTCCAGTCGGACGTCGATGCTCGACGGCTGGACCATCGACGGTTCGAACGGGTCGATCACGACCCGCCCCTTGTCGATCTCGGCACGGATGTCGTTGTCGGAGAGCAGCACGCCCCGAGCGTACGTGCCACGGGGCGGGCGCCCCAAAAGCGCCCGCCCCGTGGACCGCTCCGGCCGCCCGGCTACGCCAGCGACTCCACCGCCACCAGCCGCAGCCCGCGCGCCAGTTCGTCCGCCGACAGCTGCGAGACGTCCGCCGGAACCGAACTCCGCAACCGCCCGCACCGGGGACACCGCAACAACCGCCCCGGCCCCAACCGGCCCGCCTGCAAGTGCTGCATCGGGAACGCCGTCGTACTGAACACGTGCCCCTCGGCACAACGAACCACGGTGCGCTGCTCCATCGGTCCCCTTCCCACACTTCCGCCGACAGCGTCACATTAGGGGATCTACCGGACGCCACCCGCCCAGGCTCGCCGCCGCCGGAAACCCTGCGCTCACCACCCCGCACCATGGGGTACAGTGGTCCTTGATCGGGCCGTCACTGACGGTCCGTCAGCTGCGGGTGTAGTTTAATGGTAGAACATGAGCTTCCCAAGCTTAGAGCGCGAGTTCGATTCTCGTCACCCGCTCCATAGAGAAAGCCCCAGGTCAACGACCTGGGGCTTCTTCGTTGTCTAGACCGGATCAGGGGTCTTGCACCAGATCCGCACCAGATCCCTCCTGTACGGCCCGGCGGTGGGCGCGGACCCGTGCGTCCAGGGCACCCGCGATCTCCCGCTGCCGGTCGAGGTCCGAGTGCTGGTACATCATCGCGGCGCGCTCGGAGGACTGGCCGGCGCGGACCATGGTGTCCTTCAGCGTGGCCCCGGACCGGGTCGCCAGGGTGTGCCCGGTGTGGCGCAGGTCGTAGAACCGGAAGTTCGCCGGAAGGCCCACCCGGGATCGGGCGGCACGCCATTTGCGCCCGAAGGTCGAACGGCGGAACGGGGCGCCGCGCTCGCCGACGAACAACAGCCCGTCCGGCTCCTTCTCGGCGTACCAGTTCAGGTGCCGTTCCAGTTCGATGCGCAAGAACTCCGGGAGGACGATGAAGCGCTTGCCCGCCTCGGACTTCGTGTCGCCCAAGACGCGCTTGCCGTTGGTCAGCTCGGGGGCTGCCTTGCGGACCCGGACGCCGACCAGCTCAAGGTCCACGTCGTGTCGACGCAACTCGGCCAACTCCTCCGGCCGGGCCGGTCCGTAGGCCGCGATGTAGACCATCAGGCGCCAGCGGAGACCCATGGCGTCAGCCACGGCGTCCACCTGCTCGATCGTGGCGATGGGCCGTTCGGGAGCCGACTCCTTGCCCGCGCCCTTGATGCGGCACGGGTTCCGCCGGATCAGTTCGTCGTCAACCGCCGTCTCCAGAATCGCCTTCACGAGGCGGTACGCCTTGGCAACCACCGTGGGGCCGGTCGTTCCCAACCGCTCAGCCCGCCAGGTACGCACACGCGGGGGCGTGATCTCGTCCAGGTCCCAAGCCCTGAAGGTCGGCAAGATGTGCTTCTTCAAGAGCTGCTGGTAGAGGTCCACCGTGGTGGCGGCCAAGTCGCGTTCCTTGACCCACTGCAGCGCGTACTCCTCGAAAGCCACCTTGCCAGCATTGGGGTCGCGCCAGTCGCCACGGCTGAGGTCGGCTTCTACCTGGGAGAGCCAGGTTTCTGCCTCCTTCTTCGTTTCGAAGGTCTCCGGTGAGCGGTGTTCCAACCCGTCCGGAGCTAGGTAGGACGCGGTCCATCGACCGGAGCGATACTGACGGACCGATCCGAAGCTTCGCCGGTAACCCTTCTTGTTGGCCATCAGGCTGCCCGCCTCTGGCCGGCGCGGCGAGCGGTGATCGGATGGACGGTGCGTGCGGCGATGTAGGCGGCGACGGCGGATTCGGAGATCCGTACCAGGCGTCCTACCTTGACGAAGGCGATGCGACGTTCTGCGATCAAGCGGCGGGGGAACCGCTCGCCGCTGGTTTCCCAGGTCCCGAGCAGTCGGGCGACCTCCTCCACGGTCAGCAGTCGGTCAGGCATGGGTGGGTTCTCCTTCCGTTCCGGGGGCGGGGGTGAGCGCGTCGACGAGCCAGCGTTCGGTGGGAGCCAGACCGACGCCGGCGAAGGCCCAGTCGGCGAGGACGAGGGTGGTCGGTTCGTCGTCCGAAGCTGCGGTTCCCGTGAGCGCGGGCGGTTCGGTGCCGAGGGCTTCGGCACGGCGCCAGGCGGCGCGGGCGTCACGGAGGGCGCCGAGGGTGGTGGAGTAGCGGCGGGTCTTGGTGGAGAAGTGGCCCCGGAAGCCGAGCATGTGGGCCCAGGCCCGGAGGCGGAGGTCCTCCAGCTCGGGGCGGGCACCGAGCGTCCAGCAGGTGCGGATCAGGCGGCGGGCGTGCTCGGAGATGTCCAGGCCCGCGAGTTCGGCGAGGAGCTTCACCGGCCGGTCCAGGGTGCCGGTGGCGCTCTCGGCGCCCTTGGTCGCGTACTTGGCGATGTAGGCGGCGACGGCGCGTTCGGTGAGCGCGGAGCCGGCCGCGAAGTCGTTGGTCCGGATCGTACGGATGTCGAGCTGCTTGCCGAAGGCGAAGGTATGGGCCGTGCCGTCGAGGACGGGCCCGGGGATCTCGGCGGCGCCGGCGGCGGCCCGGATCGCGTCGGCCAGGAGGTCGGGAGTCGCCCAGGCCGGGGGCGGGGTGCTGCCGCCCTCGGGGCCGTCCAGCCGGATCACGGCGTGGAAGTGGACGGCGCCGCGCTTCTGGTACTCGGCGACCTTGGCGAAGGAGACCCGGGCGTGCTCACGGAACTCCCGCTGCGACAGGCCGGCGCGCTTGGCGACTTCGCGGCGCAGGTAGATCGAGAAGCGGGCCCAGATCTTCCCCGCGTGCGCGTTCCAGAGCACGGCGGACCGGTAGTCGTAGGTATCCGGGTTGATCGGGCTTCCCAACTCGGCCGCGCCGTCCGGGTGCTGGGCTCCGCAGCGGCACCGGCCGGTGGAGGGGCGGTTGTGGACGGCGCCGAAGCCCGGGGCGGTGAAGGTGGCGAAGACGCGGGGGTGCGCGGTGATCGTGGCGGGAGTGCCCTTGCCGCCGGTGAGTCCGGCGGTGATCAGGTGGTAGGTGTCGCGCCGGTAGGTCTCCGCGCAGGCGGGGCAGCGGGTGGTGCGGCGGTTGTTGCAGCGCACCAGCAGGTGGCCGGCGGCGAGAGCGGTCGAGTCGAGATGGTGCAGGATCTCGCCGGTGCCGGTGTGGACCTCGGTGCGGTGGCCTTCGAGGCGGATGGGCCGCCCGCAGCCACCGAGCCCGGCGAGCTGCCGCATGAGCGCGGGCATGGTGCCGAGGGAGGCTAAGGCGGTCAGGTCGGCGATCGGCGGCGGGGCAGTGGCGGCCATGTGGAACACCTCCGGTGCAGCGGGCCCGGAGCCGGAAGAGTTGGCTCCGGGCCGTGCGATCAGGACTTGTCGGTGGGCTTCGCGTGCTGGTTGGTCCAGGTCTCCGCGCAGACCTTGTGGGCGGGCTTGCCACGGTCGGAGCGGAGGTTGGTCGGCTTGTCGCAGATGCCGCAGGGTTCGGCGCGCGGGGACCAGTGCCGTTTGTCGGACCAGTCGAATTGGGCGCCCACGGCGGTCAGTGCCGGGCGGTGGTGAGCGCGCGCCGGGCGGGGGCCGTGGTGGTGCCGGTTCCGTGGCAGGCCGGGCAGTTCACCGGGACGGTGGCCCGGGAGCCGTCGGTCAGGCGCAGGCCGGTGGCGATGGCGGCGCTGGCGAAGCCGTCGCAGTTCGGGCAGATCAGGCGTGCCGGACGGGTGTGCTGGGGCATGATGGTGCTCTCCTTCGCGGACTTCGGTTCGGGGAGGGTTGAGGTGCCCGGCGCGGCGGGATGCTTGGAGGCTTGCTGCCGCGCCGGGCACCGGTGTTCGTTCAGCGGCGGCGCGCGGTGCGGGCGCCGGGCTTGGAGGCGTACATCTGGCGGTCGGCCGCCGACAGGGCCTCGGTGAGCAGCAGGGTCGCCGGGTGCGAGGTGCCGACGGACGCGCTCACGCTCAGCAGCTCGGTGCCGTACGGGACCGGGTGGTGGAGCTGGTTGCGCAGGTCGGGGACGCGGTGTTCGGCGTCCAGGACGACGGCGGCGAACTCGTCTCCGCCGAGGCGGGCGGCGATGCCGTCGGTGCCGCACCAGGTGGCCAGTCGGCGGGCGGTTGCAGCGAGGACGGCGTCCCCGGCGGCGTGGCCGTGGGTGTCGTTGACGGCCTTGAAGTCGTCCAGGTCGATCAGCAGGACGGTGGTGCGCTCGGGGTGCCGGCGGATGATCCGCTCGGCCCGGGTGGTGAAGCCGTCGCGGGTCAGGAGCCCGGTGAGCGGGTCGCGGCGGGCGGTGGCCAGGCGACGGGCCAGGACGGTGCTGTGGGTGGTCCAGCCGACCAACGGGACGCCGGCGGCGAGGAGCGGGGCGAGTTCCATGGCGGTCCTTCCGGAGCGGGTCGAGGTCTCCGGGGTGGTGGGATGGCTTGGAGGCTTGCAACCACCCCGGAGACCGGTCAGATGCCGAGGGAGAGCGCGCGGGCGGAGGCCCGATCGAGCAGGTGGTGAACGTCGGCCTGCCGGGTGCCGGGGGCGTCGTTGAAGGCGTCCGGGGAGGCGACGGGCCGTCCGGTGGCGTGCAGGACCTCCATCACCTGGTTGCGGGCCCGGCGGACGGTGTCCGGGGTGCCGTAGCCGTGGGCGAGGACGGCGGCCTGGGCGCCGAGGAGGCAGACGCGGCCGGCGGAGTCCCACAGAGCGCCCTGCATCCAGCCGTAGGCGTTGAGGTAGCGGGAGGTCAGCCGCAGGTGGTTCGCGACGGTCACCGGGGTCGGCCGGGCCGGGCGGTGGGCGATCCGGTCGAGGAGCGTCGGACGGAGCAGCGGGAAGCCGAAGTTCCAGGGCTGCACGGTGCTGCCGAGCGGGCAGACGTACGGGGCGAGGACCCGGGCCGGGGCGGGGAAGGTGGCGAGGTACGCCTCGATTTCGGCGATCAGACCGGAGGTGTCCGGGGTGAGGACCAGCGGGCCGGGCGTGAAGACGGCGGTGGGCACGGCGGACCGTCCCTTCACTTCTGGGTGACGGCGTTGACGCCGGAGCGGGTGGTCTGGTCGATCACGGGGGCGAGGAAGGTCCCGGCGAGGTAGAAGCCGAAGAGGGCGATGAGGGCGGCGACCCACAGGCGGATGCCCAGGAACTTGACGGCGGTCCACACGCCGGCGCCGAGGACGACGACCAGGGGCAGGGTGACATTCATGACGGATCTCCTGTCAGCGGATGGTGCAGCGGTGGGTGCGGGCAGCGATCTCGGCGGCGGGGCGGCTGTCGTAGTCGGCGGAGAAGCCGCAGCGCGGGGCGGTGCAGGCGGCGGTGTGCTTCTCGCGGCCACGGCCGTCGTAGTAGGTGGCGACCTGGACGGGGCCGATGCGGATCGTGTTGCGGGGGCGGATCGGGCGGGGCACGGCTGATCTCCCTTCCTACTCAGGCGAGTTGGGCGGTGATGGCGTCGGCGAAGTGCGGCGGGACGCCGAGGCGGACGCGGAGGGTGTCCGGGTCGATCGGCGTACCGGTGCGGGCGCGGTGGTCGTCGGCGATCTTGCGGGCGTGCTCGACCAAGGCGGCCGGAACGGGCACGGCTTGGGGCGGCGAGGGTGGCGCAGAGGGGAGCGCGGGCACCGCTTCCGGCGCTTCGACCGGCTCCGGCTTCGGGACGGTCACCGTGGTCGGCGGAGGCGCGATCTCGGTTTCGTAGAGCGGGAGTTCGTTTTCCATCTCGGGTTCAGCCGACTGCGTGGTGCCGGTGGCGCCGTGGGCGAGGAGGGTGCCGCCGAAGAATGCGAGCGCGGGCCAACCGGCGACGAGGATCCGGAGCCAGGCCGGGACGTGGCCGAGGTCGAGGAGCCCGGCGGTAGCGACGTTCGCGCCGAGCGAGGCGGCCAGGGCGATGGCGAACCACGTCCAGGCGGCCGAGGCCGGGGAGTTGGCGGCTCGCAGGACGCGCATGCGGTGCCAGGCGGCGACCAGGAGCAGGTCCACCGAGACGGGGTAGGCCCACGCCTTCCAGCCGTACTGTCCGGCGGCCTGGGCGAGGTCGTGGAGGTGAGCGAAGGACAGGGCGCCGGCGATGACGGCCTGGACGAGTACGGCGTCCGTACGGGGCAGTCGCACTGGTCGGTCCTCCTTCCGGGAGTCGGGCCGGTGCCGGGCGGGCGAGGGAGCAATCGGCCGCCCGGCGCGGCTGTCTAGTAGCGGTCCGGGGTGGGGTCGATCCCGGTGGACATGCAGCGGGAGCAGATCGCGTCCATCTCGCCGACCTCGCGGCGCGTACGCCCGGCGTAGACCGATTCGGTGACCCAGCCGGTGCCTTGGCAGCGCGGGCAGGGCGGCACGTTGTTGGCCTTGGCGGCCTTCACGGGGGTGGTCTTCCTGGGAGCCATGGGGACGGTCCTTCCGGAAACGGGCATGGCCGGGTAGGGACGTGGCGCGGATGCGGTCGCGCCGCCGGTGGGCGTGAAGATCAGCCTGTGACGGGGCGGGGCTTGACCAGCGACGGGCCGCCGGCCGGGGTGTTCACCGGCGGGACGTAGGGGCGGAACGCGTCCAGGGCAGGCAGGACCGGCGTGAGGTAGGCGGTTTCCCGGCAGACTCGGGCAGCGTCCCCGAGGGGCAGGTACGGGGCGCGGATCCGGGACCAGCCGCCGGAGGAGTCACCGGCCACCGCGACTCCGGGCATCTCCGGAGCGATCTGCGTGGCGGCGAGCGCAGCCTCGGGCGAGACGTCGCCGAGTCCCATGTCGGCCGTGGCCTTGTCGTTGACCCGGTGCACCACCCGGCCGGTGAGCTGGGCGCGGAGCATGGTGGCGCCCTTGCCCAGCTCGGACCCGAAGCGCTGGCCGCAGGCTTCCACGAACATCCCGGCGGCACGGCCGAGTTGGGCGAGCCGGATCAACTGGGTGACCAAGTGGTCACGCCGTTCCTCGTCCTTGCGGGTGGCGACGAGGAACAGTTCGGCGATCTCGTCCACGACGAGCACCAGCGGGACGGGCCGGAGCTGCGCGGGCAGACCCCAGATGTCCGACGTGATCTCGTCGTCCGCCACCCATCCGGGGATCCCCTGGTGGCTGCGGATCAGGTCGTAGCGCGCTTCCATCTCTTCAACGAGCTTGTCCAGCAGGGCGCCGGCCTGCCCCGGGTCCGTGGCCAGAGCCGACAGACGGGGCGCGAACGGAGCCAGCTCGACACCGAACTTGCAGTCGATCCCGACGAGCGCCACGTTCAACCGGGCGAGCCCGGTGATCAGGTTGCGCTGGTACACGGACTTGCCGGTCAGCGTCGCACCCAAGGTCAGGCAGTGCGGCACCGCCCGGTAGTCCCGGACGAAGGCCGTGCCGTCCTCCCGCAGGGCCACCGGGACCAGCAGCTCACCGGCCGGCAGCCGACGCGGCATCCGCACCTTGCGGAGCACGTCGAAGCCGGTCATCCGCAGCTCGATCACACCGGGCTTCACCACCGAGACGTGCACGGCGTGGACGCCCCAGGCGTGCCGCAGACGCTCCGCCGAAGCCACCACGTCCGCCGGTTCCTGCCCGGGAGCCAGCCGCAGGCGGACCCGCAGGCCCGTCGATGTCGGCCGGACGCGCCGGATCTTCGGCGGAACGGGGCGGATCTCCCGCCGGGTGGTCGCCCGGGTGATCAGCACCCGCAACCGGGACGGCTCGACCGTCAGGCCGCAGGCGTCCATGGTGCTGCCGTAGGTGGCGGAGAACCGGGCCGCCGTGACCGGAAGACCGATCGCCGACCAGTAGAGGGCCGGAGCCTTGGCCCGCGCGTACGCAGCACCGCCGGCGACAGCGGCCAGCGGGCCACCCACCTCGGCCAGCGTCAGCAGCTCGGACACGGCGCTCAGACCTTCGCGGGAGCCGGGACGAGGGACGTGATCGCCATCGCGCGGAACGAGATCCCGTGCCGCTTCTGGCCGTTGAACTCGTTCTCCCAGTCCCGCGCCTTGAGCCCGGTCACCGCGACCGGCATGCCGACCGCCAGCCCCTCGGAGACGCCGGTCTCCGGCACGGTCACGTTGTAGAGGTTCGCCTCGCCGTCGTCGGCGATCGTCAGCCCCACCGTCAGGAGCTTCGCACCGGTCTCCCGGTCGATCGCCACCTCACCGGTCTGCTTGCTCACCAGCTTGAGCGCCGGCGGGACGACCACGAACACGAACGCGGTCGAGAGGTCGATTTTGAAAGTGGCCATGGGCCTACTCCTTGAGTCAGCTCCGGCGCCCGTGCGCCGAGTAGCAGCTTCTCTATGAAGGTAGGCGCAGTTTTTCTGCGAGTCAAGAAGTTCTGCGAGTGGCTGTGAAGCAGAACTTCTGCGAGCCTGGTTGCGCGCGCAAGTGCGCGCGCACTCAAGACTTGAAGGAGGGAACATGACCAGCGGTTTCGGTCTGGTGGTCCGCTTCGAGCTGCGTGACGATGCGGCTGCTGCGGCCTTCGACGACTTGGTCGAGCAGACGCTCGCGGGCATCAAGGCTCTGGAGCCCGGGACGCTCGCCTACGTCGTCCACGCGGTTCCGGAGGAGCCGAACGTCCGGGTGTTCTACGAGCTGTACGCGGACCGGGATGCCTTCGACCAGCACGAGCAGCAGCCCCACACCAAGCACTTCCTCGCCCAGCGCGAGCAGTACCTGTCCGGCGTAGACGTGACGTTCCTGTCCGCCACGGCAGGGAAGGGGCCGGTGGCGGAATGACGCCCGAGGAGCGACGCGCCTTCGGGGTGCGGGTGGCCGAGCTGCGCGAGGCACGCGGGCTGACGCAGAAGCAGCTTGCTGCCGAGATCGGCAGGACGGCTAGTTGGCTCTCGCAGGTCGAGCGCGGCATTCAGCCGGTGAACCGGCTCGATGTCCTCCGCATGCTCGCTGACGGCCTGGGCGTGTCGCTCCAAGTCCTTCGTCCGGATGCGCCGGCGCCCGTCGCTGCTGTGGCTGTGCCCACCACGGAGGAGCCCAACGACCTCGACCAGGCCCGCCTCCTGATCTCGGGTCATCCGGTGCCCGAGGTGCTGCTGGTGACGGACCCCACCGAGGCCCCGGTCACCGTGGCAGAGCTGCAAGCTGCGGTTGACCGCGTGTGGGAGCTGACCCACAGCAACCAGTTCGCCGAGCTGAGCAAGGCCCTTGGCTCGTTGCTGCCGAGGATCGAGCGCGCCGCTCGGACGGCACCCGCTGACCAACGCCCCCGGATGTGGGAGCAGCTCAGCCGGACCTACCAGGCGTTGTCGGCGGCCTTCGTTCGCCAGGACGAGGGCGATGCCGCCTGGATCGCTGCGGACCGTTCGATTCGTGCGGCCGAAGAGTCCGGCCGGCCCTTGGAGGTGTTCGCCGGCGTCTTCCGGCTCGCGCAGGCATTCGTGCGGCTGAAGCACTACGACCAGGCGGACCACTCGGCCACGACCGCTCTCCATGCGCTGGAGCAGCACCTCCGGGAGGGCGAGCCGACCCCCGAGGCTCTGTCGGTCACGGGCTCGCTGCACCTGGTGCTGGCGCTGTCCAACGCGCGCTCCGGTGACCGCCCGAGGGCCCGCCAAGAACTCGACCGTGCAAGGAAGATTGCCCGCCGGTTGGGCGAGGACCGCAACGACTTCAACTTGGAGTTCGGGCCCACCAACGTCGAGATCCAGACCGTCTCGATCGCGGTCGACCTCGGCGATGCGGGCGAAGCGCTCGACGTCGGCACGCGGATCGACGCGTCGGGGCTCTCGGCCGAACGGCAGGCGCGACTGCTTCTCGACCTCGGCCGGGCTTATACGCAGCGTCGGCAACTTGGTGAAGCCCTGAACGCCTTGCTCCAGGCAGAAGAGCTGTCACCGGACCTGATCCACACCCACGTCACTGCACGAGCCACGATCCGCGAACTGCTGTTGGTCGCAGGGCGATCGGCGACGCCGGAGCTTCGTGATCTCGCGGAGCGAGCTGACGCCCGGGCGTGAGTGAGTAAAAACCTTCTCTACGGGTTCAAGGCGCG
>NZ_JBHUWH010000217.1:0-12637 GCF_042670125.1 Kitasatospora sp. NPDC057198
GGCGTGTTAGGGCCGGGCGGGTCAGCCGACGGCGATGACCTCGCGGTGGTGGTCGCCCCCGGTGGCGGTGTCCACCAGGGCGACGGCCAGGTCGGCGTAGGAGAAGGCGGGGGCGTTCTCCTCGGCCGGCAGCACGCCGGGGCCGCCGACGCGGTACTCGCCGGTGCGCTCGGCGTCGGCGTCCAGGACGGCCGGCGGCGGGGTCACGACCACCCAGTCCAGCTCGCTGGCGCGGTAGATCTCGTTCTCCACTGAGTGGCCGATCGAGAACTGCCGGTACGCCTCCGGGAATTCGGGCGAGTCGTGCACGGCCACGCCCGGGGCCGTCTCCAGCGCGGTGCCCACGCCGACCGCCACCAGGCGGTCGACGCCGGCCGCGGCCAGGCCCGCGACCAGGGCCCTGGAGACCTCGCCGTAGAAGTCGGCGGGGGCCACGTCGGCCCGGAACACCGTGGAGATCACCGCGTCGTGGCCGGCGGCGACGGCCGCGACGGCGTCCGCCGCGGTGACGTCGCCCTCGACCAGGGTCACGCCCTCGCGCTCCAACTCCCGGTACTTCGCCGCGTCCCGCACCACGGCGGTCACCCGGTGCCCGCGGGCCACGGCCTCGGCGACGGCGCGGCGCCCGGCGTTGCCGCCCGCTCCGAAGACAACGATCCTGCTCATGGAACTGCTTCCCTCCGACGTGCCTCGCCGGTTCCCCCGGCCTGCTCGGCGAAGCTATCCGCCGCCCCCTCGGTTACCGCAACGATAGGAAGGGGGCCGCCGGGAAACCCGTGCCGGGAGGGCGTGCGGAGGGGTACGGGGGCGCTCCCGGTCAGGAGGCGTTGTCGTAGGTCTCGCGGGCGTCCATGAGTTCGGGCAGGTGCCGGTCGGCCCAGGAGCACCACGCCTCCATGGGGTCGAGCAGCGAGCGCCCCAGCTCGGTCAGCTCGTACTCGACGCGCGGCGGCACCCCCGGGTAGGAGGTCCGGGTGAGGAGCCCGTCCCGCTCCATGGCGCGCAGGGACTCGGAGAGGACCTTGGGCGTGATGCCCCTGAGCGGGACCTGGAGTTCGGAGAAGCGGCGCTTGCCGGTCTTCAGACAGGTGATGATCTTCGGGGCCCACTTGTTGTTCATGCGCATGGGCAGCACCTGCGACTGGCAGGAGGAGAACATGTCGGCCTCGAGGGGATCGCTCATGCCTCCGGATTGTAGTGCGGGAGCCCGCCGCCGGCGGGACGGTAGTCTGCGGCGGTCGGACGTCAGATCGCTTGTGCGGCAAGGGGGTTGGCGGTGGTGGTGGCAGCGGGGGCGCCCGTGCTGGTCTTCGACCTGGACGGGGTGCTGTTCGACACCGAGGCGGTGAAGCTCGCCGCCTTCCGGGACGCGTTCGCTCCGCTGTGCGGGGCGGACCCCGGGGCGCTGGAGCGGGTCGCGGAGTACAACGCGGCGCACCGCGGGGTCCCCCGGGAGGTGAAGATCCGTCACCTGCTGGCGGGGATGCCCGGGGTCGGTGAGGACGGCTTCGCGGAGGTGTCCGGACGCTACCGGGAGCTGCTGGCCGAGCGGCTGGCGGCCTGCGGGCCGGTGGCCGGGGTGCCCGGGTTCCTGGACGGGGACTGGGCCGTGCGGTACGTCGCCAGCAGCGCGCCGGTCACGGAGATCCGCGCCCACCTGGAACGGCACGGGCTGGCGGACGCGTTCCGGCGGCTGTTCGGGCACCCGTGCTCGAAGGAGCGGGCACTGCGGGAGGTCACCGCCGCCCACCCGGGAGCCGACCTGCTGTTCTTCGGCGACGCCCCCGCCGATCTCGCCGCCGCCCGGGCCGCGGGTGTCGCGTTCGCGGCCGTCAACCCGCACCCGGCGCTGGCCGCGGCGGCGGCGGACCGGTTCGCCGACTTCACCGGCGTGGACCGGGCGGCGGTCGCCCGGCTCGCCCGGCCGGTGCGACCGGTGCGGGCGGTGGCCGGGGGCCGACCGGTGCGGGGCGTGGGCTGACCGGTGTGCGGTGCGGGCGGCGGGTCAGGCGGGGCCCGGGGCCCCGGCGGTGACCAGGCCGGACTCGTAGGCGGCGATCACGGCCTGGGCCCGGTCGCGGACGTCGAGCTTCGCGAAGAGCGAGGTGATGTGGTTCTTGACGGTGGAACGGCTGAGGTCGAGGGCCCCGGCGATGGCGTCGTTGTCCAGACCGGTGGCGATCAGGCGCCACACCTCGGTCTCCCGCGGGGTCAGCTCGGCCGCGGCGGGACGCGGGGCGGCGGGGGCCGGCCGGTCCGTGGCGCGGACGTAGGTGGAGATCAGGCGGGTCAGCAGGCGCGGCGCGACCACCGCTTCGCCGGCCCGGACGGTGCGGATCGCGGCGGCCAGTTCCTCCGGTGAGACGTCCTTGGGCAGGAAGCCGCAGGCGCCGGCCCGGAGCGCGGCGACCACGTACTCGTCGAGGTCGAAGGTGCTGAGCGCGAGGACCCGGCACTCGGGGAGGACCCGGGCGAGTTCGCGGGTCGCGTCGACACCGTCGAGGACGGGCATCCGGATGTCCATCACCACCACGTCGGGGCGCAGCCGGCCGGCGAGCTCGACCGCGGCGGCGCCGTTCTCGGCCTCGCCGACCACCTCGAAGGCCGGGTCCGGCGCGAGGATGAGGCAGAGCCCCCGGCGCACCAGGGGCTGGTCGTCGGCGACCAGGATCCGGATCGGGGTCATCGGAGGGCCTCCGTGGGGAGCGCGGCGGGCTGCTGGACGGCGGGGGAAGGCGCGACGGACTCGCCTGCGGGGGAAGGGAGTTCGGCAAGGCGGGGCGTCAAATCACCGGCAGGGCTGGGAAGTTCGGCGGGAGGAGCGGGCGATTCGGCCGTGGCTGGCGGGAGTTCGCCAGGACGTGATGGCGACTCCCCGGCACGCAGCGGGAGTTCGGCGGGAGCGGGCTTCGACTCCTCGGCGGGGAGCGGCAGTTCGGCGTGGACGGCGAAGCCGCCGTCGGGGTGGGGGGTGGCGGTGAGGGTGCCGCCGTGGAGGGCGGTGCGTTCGCGCATGCCGATCAGGCCGTGGCCGCCGCGTTCGGTCGGGGGGTGGGCATGGGCGTGGGGGCGGAGCGGGCCGGGGCCGTGGTCGCGGACGTGCAGGGTGAGCAGGTCCGGGTGGTAGGTCAGGCGGACGGTGGCGCGGGTCGGGCCGGCGTGCTTGCGGGTGTTGGTCAGGGCCTCCTGGACGATCCGGTAGACCGTCAGGCCGAGGGCGGGCGGCAGCGGGCGGGGCTCGCCGTACACGGTGAGGTCGGCGGGCAGACCGGCCCGGCGGGACTCCTCCAGCAGCCGGGGCAGGTCGTCGGTGCCGGGTTGCGGCGCGGGCGGCGCGGTGTCGGGTTCGTCGCCGGCCCGCAGCACGTCGAGGAGTTGGCGCATCTCGCGCAGCGCGAGGCGGCCGGAGGACTCCAGGGTGACCAGGGCGTCCCGGACCACCTCGGGGTCGGCGAGGTTGGCGCGGGCGCCGCCGGCCATCAGCTGCATGGTGGTGATGTGGTGGGCGACGACGTCGTGCAGTTCCCGGGCGATCCGGCGGCGTTCCTCGGCCACCGCGCGGTCGGCGAGCAGTTGCCGGTTCGCGGCCACCTCGCGCTGCCAGCGGGCGACCGCGAGGCCGGCGGCGGCGACCAGCAGCGCGGAGCAGGGGGCGGACACCGCCACGTCCCAGGGCGGCACCCGGAAGTGGGCCTGGCCGAGGACGGTCGCCGCCGAGGTCGCCAGGACGGCCACAGCGGTCGTGGCGGGGCTGCTCACCCGGGCCACCGAGTACAGCGCGACCGTCAGGACCACCCCGAAGTGCGGCGTCCCGGGGCCGAGCAGGTCGGCGGCGGCCGTCGGCACCAGCACCGCGGCGAGCGCCGCCGCCGGGTGGCTGCGCCGGGCCAGCAGCGGTATGGCGGCCAGCAGCGCGAGCAGGAAGACGGGCAGACCCGGCCCCCGTTCGCCGTCCAGCGCGCCGAACAGCAGGTTGCCGACCGCGTCGAGCACGCCCGCGGCCACCGCCACCAGGGCGTCGGCGTGGGTCCACGGCACGCCGTCCCGCGCCGCCGCGGTGCCCGGGTGCTGCTGCGGTCGTCCCATGCCCGTCCCCCATGTCCGTGTCGGTGTCGGTGTCGGTGTCCCGCGGGTGCCCCGCTCGCGCCCCGCTCCGGTCCGGGCCGCCGCTGACCAGCCCGGATGCCCCATTCTGACACCGGCCCGGCGGGGTGGTCGTCGTCTCCCGGGGTGGGCGGTCCTGGGAGCGTGGTCCCGGGTGCGGGGGCGGTGGGGGCCCGCGGGCCCCGGTGCGGATCGTCCGCCGCCCCGACGCCCCGGGGGTGTCCGGGCTGATGGTCTGTCATCGGGCGGCGACCGCCGTCCGATGAGCAGCCACACAGACGGAGGGCGACCGTGATCCGCGCACTGACCGGATTCTCCACCAGACACGCCTGGAAGGTGATCGCCCTGTGGGCGGTCCTCGGGGTGGCGTTGACCGGGGTGGCGCCGGTGCTGTTCGCCCGGGTCACCGGGAGCAGCACCGCGGACTTCCTGCCGGCCCGCTACGACTCGGCGGGGGCGCTGCGGATCGCCGAGGAGCACTTCGGGCTGCGGCCCGACGCCACCACCGTCACGGTGCTGGTGGCCCGCACGGACGGCGGCGCGCTGACGGACGCCGACCGGCGGCGGATCGACGCCGAGGCGGCCGAGCTGGGCCGGCAGCGGGTGGTGATGCCGCGCAAGGCCGACGAGCCGTCCTTCCTGGTGACCGACCGCTCGCAGACGCCGAAGGTGGCGCCCGCGATGGTCGCCCCGGACGGCGGCTTCGAGCTGCTGGCCGTCGAGTTGGCCGGCAACGTCGCCGACGAGGGCGTGCAGGACGTCTACCGGACGTTCCGGGACTCCGCCCGGGAGCGGTTCGCCACCGCCGGGATGCGCACCGGCTTCACCGGCGGGGTGGCCGAGGCCGCGGACGGCACCGACGCGAACCGGACGGCGGCCACCGTCGGCGGCGCCCTGGTGGTCGGGCTGATCGTGCTGCTCAACGTGCTGGTGTTCCGCAGCGTGCTGGCCGCCGTGCTGCCGCTGCTGGCGGTGGCGCTGATCGGCGGGGCGGCGGGCGGTGCGGTGGCGGGCCTGGCCGGGCTGACCGGGCTGCGGCTGGACGCCTCCACCCCGGGCCTGATCTCGGTGGTGCTGCTCGGCATCGGCGTCGACTACCTGCTGTTCCTGCTGTTCCGGTACCGCGAGGTGCTGCGGGCCCGGCCGGACGCGCCCGCCCGGCTGGTCGCCGCCGAGGTGTCCGGCCGGGTCGGCACGGCGATCACCTCGGCCGCGCTGACCATCGTGGCCGCGTTCGCCACCCTGGGCGTGGCCGGCTTCGGCCAGTTCCGTTCGCTCGGCCCGGCGATCGCCGTCGCGGTGCTGGTGATGCTGCTGGGCAGCCTGACGCTGATGCCGGCGCTGCTCGCGGCCTGCGGGCGGGGCATGTTCTGGCCCTCGCGCGCGCTGCGCCGGGAGCCGCGTCCGGGTGTCTCGGCGCGCCTGGGCGAGCTGGTGGCCCGCCGTCCGGCGGCCGCGCTGCTGGCGTCCGTGGCGCTGCTGGGCGCGCTGGCCGCGGGCCTGGTCGGGATCCGGATGGACTACGGTCTCGGCGACGCCTCCGGGACGCCCGCGGCCGCCACCGCCGCCGAGATCTCCCGTTCGCTGCCGGCCGGGGTGTCCGACCCGGCCACCGTGTACGCCACCGCCGACGGGGGCGGCGCCGTCGACCCGTCCGCGTTCGCCGGGCTGGCCCGGGCGCTGGGCGCCGTGGCGGGTGTCGGGCAGGTCGGCGAGCCGGTGGGCAGCCCGGACGGCCGGGCCGTCCGGATCGACGTCTACCCCGTCGCCGACCCGCAGAGCGCGCAGGCCCGGGAGCTGGTGTCCGGCCCGCTGCGGGCGGCCGTCGCCGCCCACTCCCCCGCCGGGACGCACGCCCACGTCGGCGGCACCGCGGCGGTGTACGCGGACGTGGCGGACGCGGTCGACCGCGACCTGCTGGTGGTGTTCCCGGTCGCGGCGGGGCTGATCGCGCTGATCCTGCTGCTGCTCCTGCGCAGTCTGCTCGCCCCGGCGGCGCTGCTGCTCTCGGTCGGGCTGGGGTTCGCCGCGACGCTGGGCAGCGCCGCCCTGGTGTTCCAGCACCTGCTGGACCGGCCGGGGGTGGCCTTCACCCTGCCGCTGGTGCTGTTCCTGTTCGTGGTGGCGCTGGGCACCGACTACAACATCCTGATCACCGACCGGATCCGCGAGGAGATGCGCCGCCCCGGCCCGCCCCGGGTCGCCGTGGCCCGCGCCGTGCGGCACACCGCGCCCGCCGTGGCCACCGCCGGGCTGGTGCTGGGCGGCTCGTTCGCCAGTCTGGCCACCACGCCGGGCAGCGAGCAGATCGCCTTCGCGCTGACGCTCGGGATCCTGCTCTCCGCGCTGCTGCTGTCGCTGGTGGTGGTTCCGGCGGTGGCGGCGCTGCTGGGCCGCGCGCTGTGGTGGCCGCTGCGGCCGGGCCCGGGGCGGGGGGCCGGCCGGGAGGAGCCGGCGGTGCCGGAGCGGCTTCCGACGGCCTGATCTCGGGCCCCGGGCCGGAAAACCGGCTTGGCCGGCCCGGGAGCCTAGGCTATCTTGGCTCATGCCTAGGACTCCTAGGCATGAGCGGAGGCGAGAAGGACCATGAAGGAGTTGACCGAACCGGCGATCCGGGCATCGTTCGTCAACTGCACCAAGGGCGAGGCGAGTCGGCTCGCACTGCCCCGGCACCTGGCCGAACTGCCCTGGGAGGAACTGGACTTCCTCGGTTGGCGGGATCCGGGGGCGCCCGACCGCGGCTACCTGGTGGCCGAGCACGGCGGGCGGCTGGTCGGGGTCGCGCTGCGGCGGGCGCAGCGGGCCGGGGCCGGGGCGCGGCAGGGGGCGATGTGCTCGATCTGCCTGACGGTGCACGCGGCGTCCGGGGTGGCGCTGCTGACGGCGCGGAAGGCGGGACGGGGCTCCGGCGAGGAGTACGCCTCGGCGGGCGAGTACTTCTGCGGCGACCTGGCCTGTTCGCTGTACGTGCGGGGCCGCAAGCGGGCCTCGGCGGGCGGGGTGCGGATGCGGGAGAGCCTGAGCGCCGAGGAGAAGGCCGCCCGGACCAGGGCGAACCTGGCGGCGTTCCTGACCCGGGTGCTGGAGCCGTGAGCGGCGGGACGGCGCGGACCGCCGGGGCGGGGGCGGACGCGGGCGCGGGGGCGGGGGCGGACGCGGGGACGGACGCGGGGACGGAACAGCCGCCCTCCGGGCTGGACGGGCCGCTGGTGCGGGCGGCGCTGGTGCTCGCGCTGGGAGCGTTCGTCGCGCTGCTGGACACCACGGTGGTGGGCGTGGCGCTGCACGGGTTCGGCCTGCGCTTCGGGGCCGGTCCGGCCGCGGTGCAGTGGGTGGTGACGGCGTACCTGCTGGCGATGTCGGCGGTGATCCCGGCGACCGGCTGGGCGGCGGGGCGGTTCGGGGCGGCGGCCTGCTGGACGGGCTCGCTGGCGGTGTTCCTGGCCGGGTCGGCGCTGTGCGGCGCGGCCTGGTCGCTGGGATCGCTGGTGGCGTTCCGGGCGCTGCAGGGGCTCGGGGCGGGCATGCTGTTCCCGCTGATGCGGATCCTGGTGGTGCAGGCCGCCGGGCCGCAGCGAATGGGCCGGACGATGTCGCTGATCGCGGTGCCGATCCTGGTCGCACCGGTCGCCGGGCCGGTGCTCGGCGGGGCGGTGCTGCACAGCCTGTCCTGGCGCTGGGTGTTCCTGCTGAACGTGCCGGTCTGCCTGCTCGCCGTGGTGCTCTCGCCGCTGCTGCTGCCGAACGTCCGGGGCCCGCGGCCGGAACGGCTGGACGCGGTCGGGCTGGTCACGGTGGGCGCCGGACTGGCGGCCGGAATGCTCGGCTTCGGCCGGCTGGGCACGGACGGGCCGGTGACCGGCGCGGTGCTGCCGCTGCTGGCCGCGGCGGCGCTGCTGGCCTGGCACGGGGTGCGGGCGCGACGGCGGCCGGACGGGGCGGTGATCGACTTCACCCTGTTCCGGGACCGCTCCTTCACCGCCTCCACCGCGGTCGGCCTGCTCAACAGCCTCGGCCTGTACGGGGCGGTGGTCCTGGTGCCGCTGTTCTTCCAACAGGCGGGCGGCTACGACCCGTTGGCGGCCGGGACGATCATGGTCGCGCAGGGCGCGGGCGCGGGCGTCGCGGTGCTGCTGGTCGGCCGGGTGATCGACGCCCGCAGCAACCCGCGGGCCCTGGTGCTGACCGGGCTGGCGCTGGTGGCGGCCGCGCTGACGGCGTTCGCGACGGCCGGGCGCGCCGAGCCGGGGCCGCTGCTGCTCGGGGCGCTGTTCGTCCAGGGCGTCGGGCTGGCGCTGGCCGCCGCGCCGGTGATGGTGACGCTCTACCACTCGCTGCCGCCGACTGCGGTGGCCGCCGCGACCACCGCGAACGCGGTGTCGCAGCAGTTGGGGGCGGCGGTCGGCACCACGGTGGTCGCGCTGCTGGTGCAGCACGCGGCGGCCGGGGCGGCGGGCGCGGGGGCGTTCCGCGGGGCGTTCTGGGGGGCGCTGGGGTTCGTGGCGCTGACGGCCGTGCCGGCGGCGTTCCTGCCGGCGGGGCGGAAGGAGGAGTGAGAGCCTCCGGGGCCGGGGGTGCCGAGAGCCTCCGGGGTGGGGGGTGCCGGGGGTGAAAAGCACGCAGCAGCCCCGACCTTCGATGGGCTCCGACCGCCAGCAGCACGGACCCGCCGTTCCCCGGGCCCCCGATGGGGCGCTGGGTCAGGAGGGCCAGGTGTCGAGGAGGTGGTGGAGGCCGGTGACGATGTGGTGCCAGGAGTCGGCGGCCGTGCGGGGGTGGTTGAATCCGCCGGCCGCCTCGATGCTGATGAAGCCGTGGAAGGTGCTGCGCAGCAGGCGGGCGGCGTCGGTGCGGGCGGGTTCTTCCAGGCGGTAGTGGCGCATCACCGCGTAGGTGAGTTCGATGCTCCGGGCGAGGACCTCGGTGTCGGTGAAGTCGGCCGGGTCGTGCGGGAGTTGGGTGGCGGCGTAGCGGCCGGGGTGGGTCAGTGCGTAGTCGCGGTAGGCGTCGGCGAAGGCGGTGAGGGCCTGGGCGCCGGAGCGGCCGGCGATGGCGGCGGCGAGGGCCTGGTTCATCTCGTCGGAGGCCAGCAGGGCGACCCGGGTGCGGATCTCGCGCAGGTTCTTGACGTGCGAGTAGAAGCTGGCGTCCTTGACGCCGAACTGCCGGGCCAGCGCGGAGACGGTGACCTTCTCGATGCCGACCCGGTCGGCGAGTTCGGCGGCGGCGCGGGTGATGCGTTCGACCGTCAGCCCTGCGTGCGCTGCCATGTTCCCCGTCCCGTGCGTGGCCCTCCTGCGGGTTGCGAGTTTATCGGGGGCGGGGTGCGACCTTTCGCGGCGGTGGCGCGTGGATGAGAGGGCGGGGCGGGCCGGGGAGGCGGTCGGAAGATCGTCTGATACCCCATCAAATGGTAATGTCCATGGCAAAACGGGGGCGTGGACGACGCATGCCCCCGCCGATCCCGCGCACCCTGGAGCCCCCTTGCCCGGACGCCCGTCCCGCCAGCGCCCGCCCCTCCGGCGCCTGTACCGACGCAGCCTGCCGCTCGCGGCCGCGGTCCTGGCCGCCTCCCTGCTCGCCGGTTCGGCGCAGGCCGACGACCCGGCCCCGGTCGACGCCACCCTGACCGCCGACCTCGACGCCCTGCTGTCCGACGCCCGGCTGGCCAACGCCCAGACCGGGATCGAGGTGCTGGACGCCGCCACCGGCCAGGTGGTGTACGCCCGGCAGCCGCAGGCGCTGCTGACCCCGGCGTCCACCCTGAAGACGGTGACCTCGGCGGCGGCGCTGGACCTGCTGGGGGCGGACTACCGGTTCACCACCGAGGTGCGCACCACCGGCAAGCGCTACGGCGACACGCTGGCCGGCGACCTGGTGCTGCGCGGCGGGGGCGATCCGACCCTGCTGGTCACGGACCTGGACGAGCTGGCCGGGCAGGTCGCCGCGTCCGGGATCACCACCGTCACCGGCCGGGTGCTGGCCGACGGCAGCCGGTACGAGACGACGCCGCTCGGGCCGGGCTGGGCCTGGGACGACGAGCCGTACTCGTACAGCCCGCAGATCGCCGGTCTGACCGTCGCCAACGACCCCGAGTACCTGATGGACACCGTGCGGGTCACGGTCACCCCGGGGGCGGCCGGGACGGAGGCGGCGGTCACGCTGGACCCGCCGCAGGCGCCGATGTCGTTCACCGGGAAGGTGAGCACGGGCGCGGCGGGCAGCGGCTCGTCCGTCGGGGTGGACCGGCGGCGCGGCGCCAACGAGCTGACGCTGTCGGGGAGCATCGCGGCCGGCTCCGCGCCGGTGACCTCCTGGGTGACGGTGGAGGACCCGTCGACGTACGCGGGCCGGGTGTTCGAGGGCGCGCTGGCCCGGCACGGCGTGCGGGTGGTGCGCGGGGTGGGCGCGGCGACCGGCGCGGAGAGCTCGCAGCCGCTGGCCTCGCACCGGTCGCGGACGCTGGCCGAGCTGATCGTCCCGATGCTCAAGGTCAGCAACAACGGCATGGCCGAGCACCTGACCAAGGAGATCGGCAGGGTCAAGGGCGGCCGCGGCGACTGGGCGACCGGCGTCGCCCAGGTGCAGGGCTTCCTGAAGGCCAACGGGCTGGGCACCCCCGCCGGGCGGCAGGTCGACGGCTCCGGCCTGTCCCGCTACGACCTGATCACCCCCGCCAAGATGGCCGGGCTGCTCGAACTCGCCCAGAACAAGCCCTGGTTCGGCACCTGGTACGACGCGCTGCCGGTGGCCGGCAACCCGGACCGGATGGTCGGCGGCACGCTGGCCGCCCGGATGCGCGGCACCAAGGCGGAGAACAACGTGCACGCCAAGAGCGGTTCGATGGGCGGCGTCGACAACCTGGTCGGCTACGCCACCGCCCCGGACGGCCGCCGGCTGGTCTTCGCCGTGCTGATCAACGACTACGCGGGCACCAGTCCCCGCCCGGTCCTGGACGCGATCGCCGTCCGCCTGGCCACCGGCCCCGCCGCGGCCGCCGGCACCGCCACCACCCAGCAGAAGGCCCGCTCGCTGACCGCCCCGACCGCGGGCGACGCGCAGGACGGCTACGCCGGCACCCGCTGGGAGGACTGCGAGGCCGTCGCGCACTGCTGATCCCCCTGATCCCCCTCGCTCCACCACGGGCCCCGTCGCGCTGCGCGGCGGGGCCCGTCGGCGTTCGCGGGCGCCGCGGGTTCCCTCGGACGACCATCAATCAAACGGTTGATTGATGACGGGCCTGCGCGTACGCTCCCCGCCATGACCGAGCCAACGCCCCCGGGCGCGCCGCCGAACCAGGCCGAGCTGAGCCGGGAGCGGATCGTCGCGGCGGCCACCGCGCTGTTCGCCGAGCACGGCTACGACGGGACGACCACCCGGACGATCGCCGCCGCGGCGGGACTGAACGTGGCCACCGTCGCGTACCACGTCGGCGGGAAGGCCGACCTGTACCGGGAGGTGATGCGGCGGGCGCACGAGGCCGAGCGGGCCGCGGTCGCCGCGGCGCTGGAGGCGTTCGGCGCCCGGGCGGCCGCGGACCCGGCCGGGGCGGCCGTCGCCTTCGCCGACCGCTACCTGGACTTCTGCCTGGAGCGGCCGGACGTCCCCGCGCTGTGGATGCGCCGCTGGCTGGCGGACGCCGCCGAGTTCGCCGGGCTGGAGGAGCAGTACACCCGGCCGCTGCTGGAGTCGGTGCGCGACGCGCTGGCCGCCGCGCTGCCCGGGGTGCCGCCGGAACGGGCCGAACTGGCGGTGTGGACGGTGCTGTGGACGGTGCACGGCTTCTGCCGGTCGATGATCCGCGACCGGGTGCCGCGGTTCCGGGAGCACCTGCACGGTCTGGTGCTGCGCGAACTGGGCCTGGAGTCGGGGTCGTGAGCGCCGGAACAGGCCGGCGGCAGCTGGTCGGGTACGCGCTCGGCTCGATCGGGACGGGCGTCCACTCGACCGTCCCCGGCCTGCTGCTGCTCTACTTCATGACCGACGCGCTGGGCGTGCCCGCCGGGGTCGCGGGCCTGGTCGTGGCGCTGCCCAAGGCGTGGGACGCGCTGTTCAACCCGACCGTGGGCGCCGCCAGCGACCGGGAGGCGCTGCGCACCGGCCGCCGCACCCGGATCCTGCTGGCCGGGGCGCTGGCCCTGCCGGTGGCCTTCGCCGCGATGTTCCTCTCCCCGCTGACCGGCCCCGGCGCGGCCGCCTGGGTCGCGGTGACCTTCGTGCTGGCCTCCAGCGCCTTCGCGCTGTTCCAGGTCCCGTACGTGGCGCTGCCCGCCGAGATGTCGGACCGGCCCGAGGAGCGCACCCGGATCACGGTGTGGCGGATCGTCTTCCTGACCGTCGGCATCCTGGTCGCGGGCGGGCTCGCCCCGGCCGTGGTGTCGCTGGCCGGGGACGGGCGGCGCGGGTACGCGGTGATGGGCGCGGTGGTCGCCGCACTGCTGCTGGTGACGCTGCTGGTGCCCGCGCTGGGCTCGCGCCGGGTGCCCGCCCGGCCCGGCGCCGAACCGCTGGGGCTGCGCGCGGCGCTGCGCAC